>JBJKRD010000127.1:0-11445 GCA_046704925.1 Opitutaceae bacterium
TGGCAAAATAGCTCGCGCTGACGTTGGCAGAGTAGACCAGCGGTTCCTTGCCCGGGGGCGGGGTCGGCCGGCCCTCCACGATCACGCCACCCGAACTGGCGAACGACCGGGTGGGCACGGACGTTCCGAGCGCCACGTGCTGCACGCCCGGCAGCGCGGCCAGGCGCTCCTCGAGGCGTTCATAGAAGACGCGTCGACCGGCGTCAGTGGGATAGCGGGTGGCCGGCAGTGTGACCGTGCCGGTCAACAAGCCGGCGGTGTCCCAGCCGAAGTCCCGGTGCAGGATGCGCTGGAGGCCGCGGACAAAGAATCCGGCGCCGCTAAGGAGCACGAGGGCGAGGGCCACCTCGGCCACGATGAGCGCGTGGCGGAGGCGGAATTGCGAGCGGTCGCCGGTGGCCCCCCGCGACTGCCGCTTCAGGGCGGCGTTGAGATCGACCCGCGAGCCGAGCCAGGCAGGCACCCCCCCAAAGGCGATGCCGGTCGCGAGCGAGAGCAGGAAGGCAAAGGCCAGCACGCGCCAGTCCAGGCGGACAACGGCATCCGCGGCGTCGCCGGACATCAGCCTGCCCCCGATGGCCGCGTTCAGCCAGGCGGCCACCAGCAGGCCCAGGGCGCCACCCGCGAGCGCCAGCAGCGTGCTCTCCGTCAATTGGCGGGCCATCAGCCGCGCGCGCGAGGCCCCGAGCGCGGCCCGGATGGCGGACTCGCGGACGCGGCCGGCGGCGCGCGCCAGCTGCAGGGCGGCGAGGTTGGCGCAGGCGATCAGCAGCACGACGGCCGCCAGCCCCAGCGTGAACCAGGACACCCGGCGCGAGACGACGTCCAACTCCGATTGCTGCAACGGCTCGACCCGCAGGCCGATGCCCGAATTGTTGGCGGGATACGCCCGCGCCATCCGCGCCGCGATCGTGTCCAGCTCGGCCTGGACCTGCCGGAGCGTGATCCCGGGCTGGAGGCGGGCGAGCGCGCAGAGCCAGTTGGTGCCGCGATCCTGCCGCCAGTCGTCCAACAGGGCGATCGGGCGCCAGACCTCGGTCCGGCCCCAGAGCATCGGGTCCGCGAAGCGCGCCGGCATGACGCCGATCACGGTGACGGGTTCGCCGTCGAGGCGCAGGACGCGGCCGACGATGCCGGGATCGCCGTGGAAGCGCTGCTGCCAGCAGGCATAGCTGAGCACCGCAACGCGATCGCGTCCGGGCTGCTGGTCCGTCCGGGTGAAGGTGCGGCCGAGCCGCGGCGGCGTGCCCAGCGTCGCGAACAGGTCCGCCGACGCCATGACGCCGGGCAATTGCTCCGCCGGCTGCCCCGGCTCGGCGAGGCTGTAGGTCCACCATTGGAAGGCGGCCCAATGGGAGAACACGTCGGCTTGCGCCATCTCGTCCCGCAGATTGGGCAGGGAATGCGGCCAGGTCTGCGACTGCGCCGAGGTGCGGAAGAGGCGCACCAGCCGGCCGGCCTCGGGATAGGGCCCGGGTCGCAGCA
The DNA here is from genome assembly GCA_046704925.1 of Opitutaceae bacterium. Lineage (GTDB taxonomy): Bacteria > Verrucomicrobiota > Verrucomicrobiia > Opitutales > Opitutaceae > Fen-1467. The sequence goes on from JBJKRD010000127.1 coordinate 1,486, forward strand.
GGATGGTGTTGACCATGCCAAACATCGCCGTCGTCGCGCCGATGCCGAGGGCCAGCGTCGTCAGGGCAACGAAGGTGAAGCCGGGCGTCTTAAGCAGGGCACGAACCGCAAAGCGCAGATCGGAGAACATGGAGAGAATTGCGAGTGCCGAATGCCGAGTGCCGAGGGGTGGCGGTAAGCGCTAGGCGAAAAGCTTTAGGGGTGGAGCGTTGAAGCGCTGGGGAGAAGGCTTGGTGCTTATCGCTTGTGGCTTATCGCTCATTCCGATCGCAGCGCGATCATCGGGTCGACCTTGGTCGCCCGCCGCGCGGGCAGCCAGCAGGCCGCGGCGGCGGTGGCGACGAGGACGATCACCACGCCGGGGAGGGCGACGGGGTCGAGGGCATGCACCCCGAAGACCAGGTGGGACAGCCCGAAGGCGAGCCCGATGCCGAATACGAGGCCGGCCGCGATGCCGACGAGGGTGAGCCGCAATCCCTCGCGGGTCACCAACCGGACGACGTTTTGGCGGCCGGCGCCCAGCGCCATCCGGATGCCGATCTCACGGGTGCGGCTCGAGACGCCGAAGGCGACCACGGAATAGAGGCCGAGGATGGCGAGCAGCAACGCGATGGCCCCCTGGACCCCGGCGAGGATCGCCCCGGCCCGCAGCGGCATCAGCGCAAAGAAGCTGGTGCGGAGATGCTCGTCCATCGTGACGAGGTTGTAGATGGGAAGGTCGGGATCGAGGGTGTGCACCGCCTGGCGCAGGCTCGCGGCGAGGCCGGCGGGATCGCCCGCCGTCCGCACCACGAGGGTCGCGGGCATACCGTAGTCCTGCGCGAATGGCACGTAGTAATAGGGCCGCGGATCCTCCGAGAGCATCACGTATTTCCCGGTGGGCACCACGCCCACGACCTCGATGGGCGGGCCGCCCTTCCAGTCGCGATGGAAGGTCTGGCCGGTCGGATCCTGGCCGGGCCAGAACGCCTTCGCCATGGCTTCGTTGATGACCGCGACGTGCGGGGACTTTTCGTCGTCGGCCGGGGTGAGGTAGCGGCCGCGCTGCAGCGGAATGCCCATCTCGGCGAGGAACCCGGGCGTGACGCTCGTGCCCGCCACCGTCGTGTGATCGTCCGGCAGGTGGACCGCCGGGTGGTCCGGCCACACCCCGCGAATCTTGATATTGTTGCCGAAGGGAACGTGCTGGGTGAAGCGCGCCGCGACGACGCCCGGCAGCGCGTCGACGCGCTCGACCAGTTGTTTCTCAAAACGCAGGCCGCGCTCCTGGTCATAGCCCTGGAGTGTGAGGTCGAGCGAGAGCATGACCAGGTGTCCCGGGCGGAACCCGAGGTTGAGATCCCGGGCGGCGTACAGGCCCCGGAGAAAGAGCGCCGAGGCGACCAGGACGACGCACGACACCGCCACCTGGCCGATCACCAGCAGATTGCGCAGCCGGTGGCGGCCGCGGGTGCTCTGGCGGCCCGCCCCCTGCTTGAGCCCCTCGTTGAGGTCCACCCGGGAGGAGCGCAGCGCGGGATAGATGCCGGAGGCGACGCCGGCGATCAGCGAGATGACCGTGGTAAAGGCCCAGACGGACCAGCCGGGCGACTGGGGGGGGCGCACCGGAAGGTCGCCGCTTTGCGGCAGCGCCTGCTGGAGCAGGCTGCTGCCCTGCAGCGCCAGCAGGTAACCGATCGCGCCGGCAATCGCCGCCAGCACCAGGCTTTCGATCAGCAGTTGCCGGATGAGCCGGCCCCGCGAGGCGCCCAGGGCGGCCCGGACGACCAGCTCCTTCTCGCGCTGCAGCGCGTGCGCGCCCATCAGGTTGGCCACGTTGGCGCAGGCGATGACGAGGACCAGCGCGACGAGACCGGCGAAAAGGACGGTGAAGATCGGCATGAAATCCGTCAGCGCGGGATCCGGCCGGGCGCGCAGCTCGGGCACCGCCTGGAACCGGACGTTGCGATGCTCCTCCGGGAAGTCCTTGGCGAAACGTTTGGCGAACACCGCCAGTTCGGCGTTCGCCTCGGCGATCGTCGCCCCGGGCCGCCGGTAGGCCATCACCCGCCAGGCGATCGCCGACCGGTATTTGAAATAGGAATCGAACTCGGGGCGCAGGCTCGGCAGCACGCCCGACGGCACGAACAGGCTGACGGCGACCGCCCAGGAAAATCCATCGAAGCCCGGCTGGGCCACGCCCACGATGGTGAAGGGCTTGGTGTCGATCATCACCGTGCGGCCGATGATGTTCGGATCGCCCCCGAAGTGATTTTTCCAATAACGCTCCGTGATCACCGCCACCGGGGTGCCGGGCGGCATTTCCCCATCCGCCGGCTGCAGCGGCCGCCCGAGCAGGGTCCGGATGCCGAGCTTTGCAAAGGCATCAGGCGTGACGGCCTCGATCCAGGTGCGCTCCGCGACCCGGCCCGGCCGGCCGACATGCACGGGCGTGAACATAAAGGCGATGTCGTCGGTGAGGCTCCGGCTGCCGGCGCGGATGTCCCGGAAATCGAGAAACGAGAGGCCCAGCGGCAAGTTGAAGACATCGCTGCGTTCGACGATCACGGTCAGCCGGTCGGCGTCGCGCACCTTCATCGGCTGCAGGAAGAATGCGCTGATGATGCCGAAGATCTGCGTATTCACCGCGATGCCGAAGGCGAGGATCAGGACGACCACGGCGGTGTAACCCGGGAATTTCAGGATCTGACGGCCGGCGAATTTCAGGTCGGAGAGCATGATGAGAATTGAGGATTGCCGAATGCCGATTGCCGAACGGGGAAGGTCGGAGGTCAGATATCAGAGGTCAAAGGCCGGGGGGCCGGCGGCGGGGTGCGGAAATTGGGACAAAAGTGCGGGGGATTTCTCATTCGGCAATCGGCCCTGGTCATTTCCCTCACTCCACCCGCAGCGCGACCATGGGGTCGACCCGCGTGGCGCGCCGGGCGGGCAGCCAGCAGGCGAGGATCGCCGCCAGGCCCAGCACCACCGCGACCAGCCCGAACGTCCAGGGATCGAAGGAACTGATCTGGAAAAGCATGCTTTGCAGGGCGCGGGCCGCGGCCAGCGACCCGGCGAGTCCCAGGAGCAAACCGAGCAGCACGGTGCGCAGGCCCTGGCGCAACACCAGGCGGATGATGGCGGGGCGGTCGGCGCCCAGCGCCTGGCGGATGCCGAACTCGCGCGTCCGCTGGGCCACGTTCCACGCGACCACGCCATAGATGCCGATCACCGCCAGGGCGAGGGCGATGGCGGCGAACAGGCCGAGCAGGATCGTGTTGAATCGCGGCTGGCGGAGCGACTCGGCGATCAGGGTCTGCATCGTCGCGATGCGGGCGATGGGTTGGTCACGGTCGATGGCGGCCACCAGCTGCCGCATACTCCCGACCGCGCGCGTGGGATCGCCGTCGGTGCGGAGCAGGACGCTCATGGAGCCGCGCAGGCCGGGCACGTTCCAGCATTGGTCCACCGGAAGGTACGCGGCGGGCGGCGGGTCGCTTTGCAGGCCGAAGTAACGCAGGTCCCGCACGACCCCGACGACGGTCGACCATTGGAATTTGTCCAGGCCCGGCGGCAGCAGCCCCGGCTTGAGCAGGTTGTCGGGCACGCCGAGCATGATGCGCCGCCCCAGCGGCTCGCCGGTGGGCAGAAACTTCTTCACCGCCGCCTCGTTGAGGATGATCACCGGGGCCGAGCCGGCCCGGTCGCCGCGGTTGAACAGGCGGCCCTTCACCAGGCGCAGATCCTGCGCCCGGAAATAATCGCCCATGACGGCGGCAAACAGGCCGCCGTCCAGGTCGTTGAGGCTGCGGTAGGTGCGGCCCTCGACGAGGAAGGGGATGCCGTTGCTGCCCAGGAAGGGCGCGGAGGTGGCGGCGCCGACGGCCTGGACGCCGGGAATCCGACGCGCGCTGTCCACCAGCCGGCTATAGAATTCCGTGGCGCTCAGGCCGGTGGGGTAGCGCGACTCGGGAAGCTGAAGCGACACCGTGAGGAGCGTCTGCGTGTTGAAGCCGGGATCGACCACCTGCAGCCGGGCCAGGCTCCGGATGAGCAGGCCGGCTCCGATCAAGAGGGTGACGGAGAGCCCGACCTCGGCCACGATCAGCCCGGCCCGGATCCGGCCGGTCCGGCTGCCGGCGGTGCCGCGCGCGCCCTCCTGCAACGCCTCGTTGACGGGCGCCCGGGAACCCGCGAGGGCCGGGAACAGGCTGAAGGCGCCCAAGGTGAGCACCACGACCGCCAGGGTGAAGACCATCACGGGAGCATCGACGGCAATGTTCGCCTCCACCGGGACCGAATCCGGCGGCAGGATCACGAGCAGGGCCTGCAGTCCCCAGGCGCCCACCAGCAACCCGGCGAAGCCGCCGAGGAGCGCCAGCGGCAGGCTCTCGAGCAGCATCTGGCGGACGAGACGGCCGCGCGTCGCGCCCACGGCGATGCGGATGGCGTACTCGCGCTGCCGCGTCGCCGCCCGGGCCAGCAGCAGGTTGGCCACGTTGGCGCAGGCGATGAGCAGCACACAGCCCACCGCGGCCAGCAGCACCAACAGGGGCTGGCGGAACCCACCGGTGACCGAATCGCTCAGCAGGCGCGCGCTCACGCCGACGCCCTGGTTCGTGTCCGGATGCGCCGCCGCGATCTGGCGGGCGATCACATTGAGCTCGGCGACCGCGGCGTCGGCCGACACCCCGGGACGCGGCGTCCCGACGACCCAGGAGTCGAAGCGCAGGACCCGGCTGCGCATGAGGTCGGAGTCCGCCTCCAGCCCGGCGGGCAGCCAGAGGTCGCCGGCCCAGAACTTGAAGCGCGGCGGCATGACGCCGATCACCGTGTAGGCCCGGCCGTCGAGCGTCAGCGCGCGCCCAAGCACGTCAGCCCCGCCGCCGAAGCGGGCCTGCCAGGCGGCATAGCTGAGCACGCAGACCGGATCCGCGCCGGGCCGGTCCTCGTCCGCGGTGAACGTGCGGCCCAGCAGCGGCGGGACGCCCAGCAGCGGCCAGACCGACGCGGAGACCAGGGCGCCGCGAATCACGGCCGGCTCGGTGATGTTCGTCAGCGTGTACGAACGGCCGCTGGCGAACGCGAGGCCGGTGAAGCTGCGGCTGGATTTCCGCCAGTCGAGGTAGTCCGGGTAGGTGACCGGCATGAAGCCCGGTTGCCCCTGGCGGGTGGAGGCGAGAAACAGGAGCCGGTCCGAATGGGCGTAGGGGAACGGGTGCAGCAGCACCGCATTGATGACGCTGAAGATGGCGGTGTTGGCGCCGACCCCGAGGGCGAGCGTGAGCACCGCGGCGACGGTGAAGCCGGGCGACTTGGCGAGCTGCCGCAGCGCAAAGCGGAGGTCGGAGAGCATGGAGGGGATTGCCGAGTGCCGAGTGAGGAGTGGCGAATGCCGGCGGCGGAGGTCAGGGGTCAGACGGCTTACGGTTTAAAGCTTTAAGCTTACAGCTCTCAGCCCGGCGATGAGGGCGGTTTCGAATTCGGTAATTGGCATTGGGCACTCGGCGTTTGGCATTGGACTCACTCCGACCGCAGCGCGATGATCGGATCGACCCGCGTGGCCCGGCGGGCGGGCAGCCAGCACGCCAGCAGGGCGGCGGCGAGAAGCAGCAGGGTCACGGCTCCGAGGACCACCGGATCCTGGCCGGGGATCGCCGCCGGCATCATCCCCGCCATCAGCCGCACGAGGCCGGCCGCGCCAAGCAGGCCCAAACCGGCGCCCCACAGGCTGAGCTGCAGCCCCGCGCGCAGGATAAGCCAGACAACGTCGCGAGTCTGGGCGCCGAGGGCGACGCGGATCCCGATCTCCGGCGTGCGCTGCACCACCAGGCGGGCGATCACGCCGGAGAGTCCGAGCGCCGCGAGGAACAAGCCGAGGGCCGCAAAGCCGGCCAGCAGGGTGTTCACGAGGCTGAAGCCGGACTGGCGGCTGATCAAGTGGTCCACCGTGTCGATCTGTTGCACGGCGAGATCGGGGTCCAGGGCCGCCACCGCGCGGCGCATCGGCTCGGCCAGCGCCGCCGCGTCCCGGGCCCGCACCGCGACGCTCACGTAGTTCCACGGTTCCTGGGCCAGCGGCTGCAAAACCAGGAATTGGGTGGCGGGAGTCGTGATGCTGATGGCAAAACGCAGGTCGGGAATCACGCCGACGATCTCGGCCCACTGGCGATTCTTGGGATCCACCCCGCCGATATGCTGGCCGATCGGATTCTCCCGGGGAAACAGCGCGCGGGCCATCGATTCGTTGATGATGACCACCCGGGGGGAGGTCAGCGTGTCCGTGTCCGCAAAAGCGCGTCCGGCGAGCAGCTTGATCTTCAAGGTGGATAGGAACGACGCCGTGACGCCGTTCACCGCGGCGACCGGCTCGCGTCCGGGCGGCGGCGGCGTCCGGCCTTCGACGACATAGCTGCGGGTGGTCAGGAACTGAAAGATCGGCAGCGTCCAGCCGATCGCGACATCCTCCACCGCGGGAAGACTCCGGAGGCGCTCCTGCAGATGCTGGTAGAACGCATAGGTCTGGCTGGGGTTCGAATAGCGCGCGGTGGGCAGGTTGATGATGCCCTGCAGAAGCGAGTGGCGGTCCCAGCCGACATCGCGGGTCAGCAGGTGGTCGAACCCGCGAATGGAGACGGCGGCGCCCGCCAGGAGGATGAGCGCCAGGGCGAACTGCCCGACAATCAGGCTGTGCCGGAACCGGTGCTGCGCCCGGTCGCCAGTGAGGCTCCGACCGCCGCTTTTCAAGGTGTCGTTCACCCGAATGCGGGACATCGCCCAGGCGGGGGCGATGCCGAAGACCAGGCCGGTGAGGGCGGACAGGCCCAGGGCGAAACCCAGGACCCGCCAGTCAATCGTGACATGAAACGTCACGTAGCCGTTGGCGGACAGCCGGCTGGACAGCCAGGCGTTGGTCCATGAGGCCACGAGGATGCCCACCACGCCGCCGGCGAGTGCGATCAGCAGGCTCTCGCACAGCAGCGGGCGCAGCAGACGGCTTCGCGAGGCGCCAAGCGCGGCGCGCACGGCGAATTCCTGCGTGCGGGCGATGGCCTTGGCCAGCAGGAGATTCGCCAGGTTGCCACAGGCGATCAGGAGCACGGAGCCCGCCAGGCCGAGCAGCAGCCAGAGGAAGCTGCGGGTGCCGGGATTGACCGCGGTGGACTGCAGGGTGACGGCGCGGAGCCCGTCGCGGCTGCGGGCGGGCGGGCGCTCGCGGTCCAGGCGCCCGGCGAGCGTGGCGAGGCGGGCATTGAGTTGCGGCAACGACAGGCCGGCCCCCAGGCGGGCGACGATATTCAATCCCGTGTCGGTCCGGTCGCGCTTCTCGGCGTCGGTCAGCGCGAGCGGGCGGAAGACGTCGCCCGGTCCCCAGAGGAAGACCGACGAAAACGCCGCGGGCATGACGCCGATGATCGTGGTGGCCTCGCCGTCGACGCGCACGTTGCGCCCGATGATGGACCGATCGCCGCCGAACTGCGCCTCCCACGTCGCGTGGCTGAGAATCATGACGTGGTTGCCGGGGCGGTCCTCGTCGGCGGTGAAGAAGCGGCCCAGCTCGGGCTGCATTCCCAGCACGGAAAAGAAATTCGCCGAGACCCGGAGGGCGTTGAGGTTCACCGGCGGTCGATCGGCCTGCACGAGGGTGAAGCCCCAGAGACGATAGGCGGCGAGGTTGGCGTAAGGCCGGGCGTCGCGCGAAAGATCGAGATAATCCGCCGCCGTGTGGTCCGCGGTCTGCGACTGCGGCGTCGTCCGGTAGATCCGAACCAGGTGATCCTTATCGGGGTACGGCAGCGGACGCAGGACCAGCAGATTCAGGAGGCTGAACATCGAGACGTTCAACCCGATGCCGAGCGCGAGGGTGGTCACCGACACGGCCGTGAAGGCCCGGGATTTGGCGAGTTGGCGGTAGGCGAAGCGGAGATCGGAGAGCATGAGGAAATTGACGATTACAGATTGCCGAGTGCCGAGTGGCTGGGGGCGGAGGACAGAGGTCAGAGGGCGGAAGTCAGAGATCGCTTTCCCATTCGGCAATTGGCATTCGGCAATGGCGTCACTCGGCGCGCAGCGCGATCATCGGGTCGACGTGCGTCGCCCGCTGCGCAGGCCCGAAGCACGAGATCGCGGCCACGAGCGTCAGCACGAGCGCGACCAGCACGTAGACCGCGGGATCGTGCGGATCGACGCGATAGAAGACGTTGGCGAGCACGCTGTGGCCGAGTTGCCCCAGGCCGGCGGCGGCGACCAGGCCGAGGGCGAGGCCGGTCAACAACTGCCGGGCGCCCTGACCCATGACCATGCGCAGGATCGTCCGGGCGTCGGCGCCCAGCGCCATGCGGATGCCGTATTCCTGGGTGCGCTGGTTCACGGAGAAGGCCATGACGCCGTAGAGACCGACCGAGGCCAGCACGACCGCGACCAGGCCGAAAATGGAGAAGAGCGAGGCGATGATGCGGTTTTGGGCGAGGATCTCGTCGAGCAACCGCTGCGGCGTGCCCACGAAGTAGAGCGGCAGGTTGGAGTCGAGGCGCGCCAGCTCCCGGCGCAGGGGGGTGCCAAGCCGGTCGGGACTGCCGCCGCGCGGGCGCAGCAGGATGGTGGCAAACGTCGGCGGGGCGCTGGCCATCGGCACGTAGAAGCCCGCGTCGTCGTGCTGCTGGTCGAACGGCCCCTGCATGAGCGTGTCGGGCGCCACGCCGACTATGGTGCGCCAGGCTTCCGGCTGCGACGGATGGTACAGGCGGACCTGACGTCCGAGCGGGGACTCGTTGCCGAAATGCTTCCGGGCGAAGGTGGCGGTGACGATGGCGACGGGTTGCTTTTGATCGGTGTCGGTCTCGTCGAATTCCCGGCCCTCGCGGAGCCGCAGGCCCAACGTGGAGAAATAGCCCTCCGAGATCGCCTCGGTGGTGCCGGTCGGGCGGTCGTGATCGTCCTTGTACGCCACGCCCTGGATCTCGTATTGCTGCGGCCCGTTGATGCTGAAAGTCATCCGGAGGCGGGAGGTGAGGGCGGCGTCGGCCACCTCGGGGTTGGCGCGGAGCGCGCGCAGCAGCTTCTGGAAGAAGGCGAGACGGGTCTGCGCCGTCGGGTAGTCGCCCTCGAAAAGGGCCATGCGCGCGGAGAGAACGGAGCCGGTGTCGTAGCCGTAATTGAGCCGCTGCTGGTTGACCACGGAGCGGATCATCAGGGTGGTCAGGATCAGCAGCGTGCAGGTCAGGCCGATCTGGCCGATGACCAGCAGCTTCGTGAGACGGGTGACGAGACGGCTGGTGTTGCCCCGGCCGGTCTCCTTGAGCACGACCACCGAATTGGTCCGCGAGGCCATCAGGGCCGGCAGCAGGCCGGAAAGCATGGCCGCCGCCACCGTCGCCGCGACGGTGAAGGCGAGCACGCGCCCGTCGATCTCGAAGTGAATCCAGAACGGCAGCGGGAAGGTCAGGCGGTTGAGGCTGCGCCACAGGTAGTCGACCGCCCAGCGCGCGATGGTGACGCCCGCCACCGCGCCCAGGCCCGCCAGCAGCAGGCTCTCCGTGAGCATCTGCCGCACGAGGCGGAGGCGGGAGGCGCCGAGGGCGCCGCGGATTGAAAGCTCCTTCGCCCGCAGGGTGGCCCGGGCGAACTGCATGTTCATCACGTTGACGCAGGCGATCAGCAGCACGACTATCACCGCCCCCAGCATGACCATCAGCAACTGCCGCGCCTGCTGCCCGATGAAGTTCGTGACGAACGGTTCGATCAGCGATGTGGTGAGGGTGCGATTGGTCTGCGGGTACTCCAAGGCCAGGCGCTTCGCCAGCCCGTCGAACTCGGCCGTGGCTTGGTCGAGGGTGACGCCCGGGCGCAGCCGGCCGAAAACCGCCGGGTTGATCGCCCGCGGGTCGCCGCGCAGCCCGATGGGGAATTCGTTGAACACCGGCACCCACAGCTCCTCGTTCGTGGGGAAATGGAAGCCCGCCGGCATCACGCCGACGATGG
>JBJKRD010000128.1:0-3829 GCA_046704925.1 Opitutaceae bacterium
GTTCCCTGGCCTCGATCCGACTGGTTTCCATGCGGAGTTCCCCCGGGTCATAGCAGGATCGCGAGCCCGTAGACGGCGAATTTCGACAGGATCTCCGCGACAATCAGGGCGATGATAAACGTGCCGACGGCCTTCCCTCCCTTCACGTTGCAGGACACGCTGAAAGCCTGGTACAGGAGAAACACGAGCCAGGCGGTCAGCAGAATGGTCGCAATCACCACGAGAAAGAAAATGGCCGCGTCCACGACATGGAACGACAGGGTCGCACCCGGATTGGTGAGATGGCTGACGAGGTCATGGAGGAACCTCCGGAACCCCGGAGGGAGGGTCACCAACCCGAGCAAGATGGTCGGCCAGCGCGCCAAGGCCTGGGTGCCCAGGACGTCGATGACGCGGAACGCAGTCTTCGAGATGAGCTTCCCGCCCAGCAGCAGGACGACGGTGATGCACAGCCAGTCCACGATACCTTCGGCGAGAAAGAACCAAAGCGGGGCGGGAGCCCCCACATGGACATCAAGCACCCCGTCGAAATGAGTCCGGCCCAGCGCGCCAATGAGTCCGGCCACCAACATGGCCGCGAGACCGAGGAAGAGGGCCCGACCGCCCGCGATGTAGACGAACGGATTGAAAAGCAGCGTCACCGACCGCCGGGTTGTGCTCGGGTTCATTTTGCCTCCTCGCGACCCGCGTCGCTTTGGTTCAATTGCTCGATGATCCCATCCAACCGGTTTCGCACCGTGGGATAGCTGACCTTGAGGTGGCCGGCCATTTCCTTGAGACTCCCGCTGGCCCGGATGAACTGCAGAATGAAATCCTGGTCGTCCTGGGACAGACCGAGGAGGGGTGGCAGCGGATAGACACCTTCGACCTCGGTCTCGCATTGCCCGCAACGGAGGCGCCTGACCTCCAATTTTCCGCCGCAACTGGGGCAAATGGTCGGCAGAGTTTTCACGATCAAATATTCAATTAATAACATCTTTATGTCAATTATTTTGAGTCACGTTGTAATAAATATAGAATGATTCGTAATAAAACGCATAGATTCGACACTTTCGGGCGTCGGGAGCAAACGACGGCGGACCGCCGGCCGACCCAGCTACGGATCGATGAACATCCGTCCCATGGATGCTATTATCATCGCAGTGTCCGAATCGCCGGCCCGGTTGGCGCGCGGGTCGGGAGGCGTTATCCTACCAGAGCCTTGGACGCACCGTTCCTCTCCAAAGTCTCCTGGTGGCAATGGTTCACCGTGCTCTCGCTCGATGCGCCGGCCGTCACGGTGGCTTGGGAGTGGCTGTTCGCGCACGAGGCGGGCGCCCGGTTGCATTGGTGGCATTACGTGATCGTCGGCCTTTCGGTCTGGATGGCGTACGCCGCGGACCGCTGGCTGGAGAGCCGGCGGATTCCCGCCGAGCGCCTCGTCACGGCCCGGCACCGGTTTTACCATCGCCACCAACGTTCGGCGGGCATCGCGTGGGTCGCCCTCCTCATCACCACGGTGGCGCTCTCGTTCGCCCGCCTCCGTTCCCGCGAACTGATCTGGGGTCTGCTCCTCCTGCTGCCCACCCTGGCGTACGTGCTGTCGCACCAATTCATCCACCGGCACCGCCGGTGGCGGGTGCCCAAGGAACTGTGCATCGCCCTGCTGGTCACCGCGGGCGCCGCGCTGTTTCCGGCGGCTGACGCGCGGGCCGACCCGGCCCGGCTCGCCGAAGGGGCGGCCTGGTTTTTTGCGCTCGCCCTGAGCAACTGCGCGCTGATCTCGGTCTGGGAACAGGCCGTCGACCGCCAGCAGGACCAGGATTCCCTGATGCGCCACCATCCAAGCTGGTCGCCGGCGGTGCGGGCGTTCCCGTGGGTCCTGGCCGCGCTGGCCGTTGCCCTGCTGGCCACCCGGGTGCCCGGACCGTCGCTGCTGCGAGGCTGCGCCGCCGCCAGCGCCGGCCTGCTCGGCGTCCTCGATCGCGCGCAGCCCCGTTTGGGCCGGGCGGCGGCCCACGCGCTGGCGGACGCCGTCCTGTTCACCCCGGCGCTGGGCTTGCTCCTGACCCGGTTCGGCTGGTGAACGCGCTCCACCCTTCCTCCGCCGCGCCGGTCGACTATGGACGTCTGGCCCGGATCTACCGTCCGCTGGAGTACCTGGCCTTCGGCCGGAGCCTGGAAGCAGCCCGGTTCTGCTTTCTCGACCGGCTGGGCGATCGCCGGCACGTGCTGGTGTTCGGCGAGGGCGACGGCCGCTGCCTGGCCCGCCTGCTGCGGCTGTACCCGGCATTGCCGGTGACCTGCGTGGACGTCAGCGCCCGCCTGATCCGCCGGGCCGCCTCCCGGGTGGGCCCGGCGGTCCGCCGGCGCGTGCGTTTCATCCAGGCCGACGCCCGGGCCTACGCGCCGCCGCCCGCCACCTTCGACGCGGTGATCACCCAGTTCTTCTTCGACAACCTCGAAGCGCTCGAGACGGGCCGCGTGATCGAGCGCATCCGCCCGGCACTGCGGCCCGGCGCCTGCTGGCTGTGGGCCGACTTTCACATTCCCGAGCGGGGCCCGCTGGCCCGGTGGCGGGCGCGCGCCTGGATGGCCCTGCTCTACGGCTTCTTCGGCCTGACCCTGGGGCTGACCGTCCGCGAACTGCCCCCAGCCGAGGACCTGATCCAAGCGGCCGGCTTCGCCGTGGCGGAACGCCGGTCGTTTCAGCATGGCCTGGTCCGCAGCACACTGCTGCGCCTGCCCGGAAGGCGGGCCGCCGGCGTCCGGCCCCTGACGGAGTCCGCTGGAGACCGCGGTGTCAACGGTTGAGGTGATGCCGGCGGGCGGTCAACACCGCCGACCGCCCGAGGTATCCCACCAACCGTCCAGGATCTTCCCGCGCGACCACCGGCAGGCGCCCGACATTCCGCCGCAGCATGCGGTTCAGCGCCTCGCTCACGAGCTCGTCCGGATAGGCGACCAGGGGCGGACTGGTACCGGCCTCGAGCAGGGTGAGACGGCCGGACGGGTCGCGTTCAAACGCCTTCACCAGGTCCCCACGGGTGGCGATGCCCACCAGGCGCCCCGCGGAATCCGTGAGCGGGTACGCCGGATGGTGCAGGACGGCCGGCTCGCGCCGCGCGATCCGCTCCGCCAGTTCGGCCACCCGGGTGTCACCGGGGAGCATGGTGAAGGTCGTATCCATCACCTTCCCGACGACGATCTGCTCGAAGGCATCGATCTCGTAGTCCGGGTTGATCACGTGGCCCCGCCGGACGAGTTTCTCGGTCATGATCGTCGAGCGCCGCATGAAGATCAGCGTGATCCCCTCCGCCACGGCGACCACGAGCATCAGCGGCAGCACCGCCTCGTAGTTCCGGGTCAGCTCAAAGGCGAACACGATCAGGGCGAACGGCGCCCGCGCCGCCGCGCCGAAGAAGGCGGCCATCGCCACCAAGGCGCAGGCTTCGGGCGACAACGCCGCGCCCGGGAACAAATGGTCGACGAGGTGCGCGAAGAGGCTGCCCAGGCCGGCGCCCGTCATGAACATGGGGGCGAGCAGGCCGCCCGACGTGCCCGAGGCGAGCGAGATGAGCAGGGCGAGCGGCTTCGCCAGGACCACCAGCACGAGCACCGCCAGGGTCAGCCGGTCGTTGAGAATCTGGGAGATCGTTTCATAACCGACGCCGAGCACGCGCGGTACGACCAGGCCGATCAGGCCCAGGCCGAAACCCCCGATCGCCGGCCACCACATCGCGTCCACCGGCAGGCGCTCGTACTGGTCCTCGAGCCAGTACAGCAGCTTGCTGAAGCCGGCGGCCGCCAGGCCGCAAACGGTGCCCAGCACCACGTACCACGGATAGGT
>JBJKRD010000129.1:0-13057 GCA_046704925.1 Opitutaceae bacterium
CCGTCCCTCCAAGAACCGCTCGTCTGACCCAGAAACATCCTTCGCTCCTCGGCCCTCGATTCCCGCGTTGTCGCCCTTCGGTATTTCCGCTCTTCCCATGTCCCGCACCGCCGCCATCCTCCTCGCCGCCGGCCAGGGCCGCCGCATGCTCGCGAGTGTGCCGGACAAGATCCTGGCCCCCCTGGCCGGCCGGCCGGTCTTCGCCCACTCCGCCGCGGCCTTTCTGGCCAGCGGGGTTGCCGATTTCTACGTCGTGGTGCACCGCGACGGACCCCAGGCGCTGGAACTGTCGTGCTACGCCCCCACGCCGGCGCTCTTCGTGCGCGGCGGCCCGGAACGCCAGGACTCGGTCGCCGCCGCCCTCGCGGCGCTGCCCGACGACATCGACTACGTGTTCATCCATGACTGCGCCCGGCCGGCCGTCCGTCCGGAGTCCCTCGCAGCCTTGCTGAAAGCCGTTCGTCGCGACCACGCCGCCGTCCTGGCTCACCGGGTCGTTGACACCATCAAGCAGCTCCCTGCGGCCGGCCGCCCGCCCCCGGAGGGGCGGGCCCGGCGGACCGTCACCAAGCCTCCAACCCGGGCGCGGCCCCTCACCCTCGACCGGACCCGGTTGTGGGCGATGGAGACGCCGCAGGTTTTTTCCCGCGATCTCATCTGCCGTGGCTACGCCGCGGTCCAGCGTCGCGGCCGGCGCATCACCGACGACGCGCAGGCCGTCGAGGATCTCGGGAGGCCGGTGACCTTCGTCGAAAATCTCCACCCCAACCCCAAGCTCACCACCGCCGCCGACCTCGCGTACCTCGAGTTCCTCTTGCGGAGGGAATCAACGTGATCTTCAAGCTCCGTGCTGAAGCGGCGATGCAAATGTCAAGAGCAGCCCCTCCCGTCAAAGTTGGATTTGATCCTGGTCCACGAATCCACACGAATAGGCACGAATCCCCTATGCCCTATGACCGATATTCTGCTGAAACAAGAAGTCTACCGCATCATCGGATGCGCGTTTGAAGTCTACAATGACCTTGGTACGGGCTTCCTGGAACCTGTTTACCAAGAAGCCTTCGAGCTTGAATTGAGAGATCAAGGCATCGAATTCGAAGCCCAAAAGCGCCTGCAAATCTTCTACAAGGGCAGGCCCTTATCCAAAGAATATGTCGCGGACCTGATCGTCATCGGGCAGATTGTCGTGGAACTCAAAGCAGAGGAGAAGCTGCAACCGCGCGACGAAGCGCAGCTCTTGAATTACCTCAAGGCAACCCGTATGCGAGTCGGACTGTTGGTCAACTTTGGAGCGTTTCCCAAGCTGGAATGGAAGCGATTCGTAAATTGACCGGCTTCGTGGATATTCGTGTGCATTCGTGGGCCAACTATCATCGGTAAGGCAATTCGGCATGCACAGGATCGGCCACGGCTATGACATCCACCGCGTCGTCGCGGGCCGCCCGCTCGTGCTCGGCGGGGTGCGGTTCGCGGCCGATTTCGGCCTGGCCGGCCATTCCGACGCCGACTGCGTGACCCACGCCATCTGTGACGCGTTGCTCGGGGCGGCGGGTCTGCCCGACATCGGGCATTTTTTCCCCGACACCGACCCGGCGTTCGCGGGGGCCGATTCGCAGGAACTGCTCAAACGCGTCGTCGGCGAGCTGCAGTCGCTGGGGTGGAAACCGGTCAATGTCGATGCCACCGTGATCGCGGAAAAGCCGCGCATCGCCCCGCACCTGGCCGCGATGAAGGCCGCCCTCGCCCGGTCCACCGGCCTGCCGGTCGACGCCATTGGCCTGAAGGCCACCACCAACGAAGGTTGCGACGATGTCGGCCGGGGACTCGCCATCGCGGCGCACGCCGTGGCGCTGATCGAAAGGCCGTAGCGCCCCGGAGGTCCGCCATGCGTCGAACTGTCCGCCTACTGCGCCCCGCGGCCCTCCGCCTCGGATGGCTCTGCGCGGCGATGCTCATCGTCGCCGGATGCGGACGCCGCGAAACCGACGTCCAGCGCGGCAACCGCGAACAGGTGCTTTACCGGGGGATCGGCTCGGAGGTGAGCGATCTTGATCCGCAGGTGGTCACGGGCGTGGCCGAACAATGCGTGATTTCCGCGTTGCTGGAGGGGTTGGTCACCGAGGATCCGGTCGATTTGCATCCCGAGCCCGGCGTGGCCCAAACGTGGGACGTCTCACCGGACGGTCTCGTCTACACCTTCCACCTGCGCCCGGACGCGCGCTGGTCCAACGGGGATCCGGTGACGGCCCGGGATTTCCTCGCATCGTACCGCCGCATGCTCACGCCGTCGCTCGGCGCGGAGAACGCCATCCTGTTTCAGGATGTGCGCAACGCCGAGGCGTACCACCGGGGCCAGCTGACCGACTTCGCGCAGGTGGGCTTCGCGGCGCCGGTCGACCACACCTTCCGGATCACGCTGACCCACCCGGCGCCGTACTTTCTCGGATTGCTCACCCAGATGGCGTGGCTCCCCGTGCCCCTCCCGACGATCGAGAAATACGGCCCGCCGTACCAGCGCGGGAATCCCTGGACCCGCCCCGACCGGTATGTCGGCAACGGACCCTTCGTGCTCAAGAGTTGGCAGCCCAACCGCGCGATCGTCGTGGAGAAATCACCGACCTACTGGGACGCGGCCCGGGTGCGGCTGCAGGCCATCCACTTTCTGCCCATCGACAGCCAGGACGCCGAGGAACGCGCCTTTCGCGCCGGACAACTGCACATCACCTACACGCTGCCGTGGGGCAAGCTGGACGCCTACCGCCGGGATGCGCCCCGGCTGCTGCGTCTCGATCCGTATTTCGACACCTATTTCTTCCGCCTGAACATCCGGCGCGACCCGCTCGAGGACGTGCGCGTCCGGCAGGCGCTTTCGCTGGCCATCGACCGGACCGCGATCGTCCGCCACATCCTGCGGGGCGGCCAGCGACCCGCGACGTCCTTTACGCCGCCGGTCCTGGCGGATTACACCCCGCCGAACGCGATCACCACCGATCCGGCCGCGGCGCGCCGACTGCTCGCGGCCGCCGGCTACCCCGGCGGGCGCGGCCTGCCGTCCCTGGAGTTGCTATACAACAATTCCGACAACCTCCGGCTCGTCGCCGAGGCCGTGCAGGAGATGTGGCGCCGTGAGCTCGGGGTGAATGTCCGCCTCGTGAACCAGGAACTCAAGGTGGTCCGGGCCGAGCGCCGCGCCGGCCAATTCCAGATCCTGCTATCGGACTGGGTGGGGGATTATCTCGACGCGAGCACGTTCCTGGACGTCTGGCAGGGCGACAGCGGCAACAACTACACCGGTTGGTCGAGCGCCGAGTACGACGCGCTGCTCGCGACCGCCGCCCGCACCGGCGATCCGGCCGCCCGCGCGGGTCTGTTGCGCCGCGCGGAGTCCCTCCTGCTGACCGCGATGCCGGTCATCCCGCTGTATTTCAACACCCACGTCTTCCTCATCCAACCCACGGTGCACGGCTGGCACCCGACGTTGCTCGACCATCATCCCTACAAATACGTCTGGCTGGCGGAGTGAAGGCGCCCGGCCCGGGTCGATTTCGGCGTCGGATTTGCCTGCGCGCCGGGATGGTTTACGCTTCGCCATGCGGCCGGAACGCACCGGTCGCCCATGAGGAGGCAGGCCATGACGAAAAAGCCGACAAAATCAATCCAGACATGGTTGCGCGGCCCGATGGTCGCGACGGCGTTGGCGCTGCTGATCGGCACGGGCGCACCGCGCTTGTGCGGCGCGACCCCGCCCGCCCCGCTGCCGCCCGGCCTGCAGGCGTCGGATCCCTGGACCGCCGCCGATCTGCTCGCGCCCGCGACGCTGGCGAAGACTCTCGCGGGGACGGCGGCCGACCGGCCGCCGGTGTTCTGCGTCGGTTTCAGCTTCCTCTACCAGAGCGCCCACGTGCCCGGGGCAAAGCTGGCCGGGCCCGCCTCGCGCCCGGCCGGCCTGGCGGCGCTGAAACACGCGGTGGCGGGCCTGCCGAAGGACCAACCGATCGTGATCTACTGCGGCTGCTGCCCCGTCAACGACTGCCCCAACATCCGCCCGGCCTTTCGTACTCTTAAGGAGATGGGGTTTCGCCAGATCCGGGTCCTGTGGCTGCCGCAAAATTTTCCGCAGGATTGGACCGCCGCCGGTTTTCCGATCGCAAAGGGCGCCGGCCCGGGCTAGGCCGCGCAGGCGCACGCCTCCCCGCGAAGCGCCTTGATGCCCTCGCGGCCGATGATGGGCACCATGGCGAGCGCGGCCGCCGGGTCCGCCCACCACCAGCCCAGCAGTGCGTTCATGGCCAGGCCGCCCAAAAGGATCGCGGAAAGCCAGGCACATAGATCCGTCTGGCGCGAATCCGCGTGCAACGCCCGGCTCGCCAGTTGTGTCGCGACGCGGCGCTTGGCCCGGGCCAGGAGCGGCATGGCGATCAGGGAGGCCGCCGCCACGGCGACGCCCACCCAACTGACCTGGGGTGCTTCGTGCTCCCACAGGGTCTTGGCGGCGTCCAGTGCCACGTAGGCGGCCAGCACCAGGAAGCTCACCCCGACCAGCTTCAACGCCCGCCGTTCGCGGGCTTCCGCCGCCGCCTGCGCCTGCAGGCGCCACAGGAGGATGCCGCCCGAGAGGCTCTCGATCACCGAATCCGCTCCGAAACCAACGAGCGCGATGCTGCCTGCGGCCACGCCGGCGCCCACGGCAACGGCGGCCTCGAGCAGATTCCAGCCGAGGGTGAAGTACTCCAGACGCCGTCCCGCCCGGGTTTGGGCGGCCCGGGATGAAGACACCGCGTCCGAATTCAAGACCGCGTTCATCAAAAGCCTCCTGGAAAAACACCCGACCGGGCCGGAGATGGCAATCTCCCTCCTTCAGGGTGCCGCCCTCGCCCGCCGCCGGCGGCCGTCTTGGCTGAAACCGGCACCGCTCGCAATTGTTTCCTCGTCACCGGCGCGCTTTCCCGTTCACTCTCCCCCGGTCCTTCATGCTGCGTTTCATCACGTCGCGTCTGCTGCAGTCGCTGCTGGCCCTCTACCTGATCATCACCGCCACGTTCTTCATGATGCGGTTCGTGCCGGGCGGGCCGTTCACGGCGGAGCGGGCGGTGCCGCAGGAGATCCTGCGCAACCTGGAGGCGCACTACGGCCTGGATCAGCCGCTCTACCGGCAGTATTTCAACTACCTGGGCAACCTGCTCCACGGCAATTTCGGGCCCTCGTTCAAATACTCCAACCGATCGGTCAACGAGATCATCGCCGAGACCCTGCCGGTCTCCGCCGAACTGGGCCTGTGGTCGCTGCTGGTGGCGCTGGCGGCGGGCCTGGGGTTTGGCATCATCCCGGCGGTCTGGCGCAACACCTGGGCCGACTACGTGGCCACGATCTTCGGTACGATCGGATTGTCCGTCCCCACCTTTGTGATCGGCCCGCTGGCGGTCCTCGTTTTCGCCATCCATGCCGGATGGTTCAGCGCCTCCGGCTGGTACCTGCCCTCCGACCGCGTGCTGCCGGCGCTGGTGCTCGGTTTCGCCTATGCCGCGCCGATCTCGCGGCTGACCCGCGGCGGGATGCTCGAGGTCCTGCACCAGGATTACATCCGCACCGCGCGCGCCAAGGGCGCCTCCGAATTTCGGGTCATCTTCAAGCACGCCCTGCGCGGCGGCCTGCTGCCCGTCGTCGCCTACCTCGGGCCGGCCGTCGCCGGCATCCTCACCGGCTCCTTCGTCATCGAGACGATCTTCCAGATTCCCGGCCTGGGGCGCGAATTCGTCAACAGCGCGTTCAACCGCGACTACACCCTCGTGCTCGGCACCGTGATTCTCTATGCGGCGCTCATCATCGCCCTCAACCTCGTCGTCGACATTGTCCAGGCCTGGATGAATCCGAAGATCCGGCTGGAGTAGCCACGCCCCATCGAGACCAAGCCGGGACTGCCGATGCATTCAAGCTCTCAGAGCTCAACAACCAGAGGTCGGGAGTCGGCACCGAACGCAAAACTCCCCACCCGAAACTCAAAACCGATCGCCTCCTCATCCCGGCAACTGCGACCGGAATTCGCCGCGGCCCTCCGCCCATGAGCCTTCCTTCGCCCGCCTCCGCCCTCCCGACTCCCGCTGGCGAACCGGTCGAGAGCGGCCGTTCGCCCGGGCGCGACGCCTGGCTGCGGCTGCGCCAGAACCGGCTCGCCGTGTTCGGGGCGGTCACGCTGGTGCTCGTGGCGCTCGCGTGTTTCCTCGGACCGCTGTTCAGCCCGTACGGCTACGAGGACCAGGACCTGGCGCACACGTTCCAGGCCCCCAACGCCCACCACTGGCTGGGCACCGATGAACTCGGACGCGACCTTTTGGTGCGCATCCTCTACGGCGGCCGCGTGTCGATCGCCGTCGGCGTCAGCGCCACCGTGGTGGCGCTGACCATCGGCGTCGTCTACGGGGCCGTGGCGGGCTTCGCCGGCGGCAAAACCGACGCCGTGATGATGCGGGCGGTGGACATCCTGTACTCCCTGCCGTTCACCATCTTCGTGATCCTCCTGATGACGTTCTTCGGCCGGAACATCTTCCTGCTGTTCGTGGCCATCGGCGCGGTGGAATGGCTGACGATGGCCCGCATCGTCCGCGGCCAGGTGATGGCGGTCAAAAAGATGGAGTTCATCGAGGCCGCCCAGGCGCTGGGTTTCGGGCGGCGGCGGATCCTCTTCCGGCACATCCTGCCGAACGTGTTCGGTCCGATCATCGTCTACACGACCCTGACCATCCCGTCCGTCATGTTGCTGGAGGCGTTCCTGAGCTTTCTCGGCCTCGGCGTGCAGCCGCCGATGAGTTCCTGGGGCGTGCTGATCAAGAACGGCACCGCCAGCATGGAGGAGTATCCCTGGCTGCTGCTTTATCCGGGCACCATCTTCTCGCTCACGCTGTTCTCCCTGAACTTCCTCGGCGACGGCCTGCGGGATGCTCTCGACGTAAGATCGTCCAAGGATTGACCGCCACCGGATAAACGGCAGCCCGGGCTGGCCCCCCAAGCCGCGCCGCCGTCCGCCGGTCGAAGGCGGACGTGACGCTCTCGATGTGCGGTTCTCGACGAACTGAAGGCACCGGGGACCACGGCGCTCCATCCCGCTCCCCAGCGCTGCCGCCGGGGTCGACCTGTGCGCCGAGAGCTCGGGGACGGCGGACGACCCCGGCCACAATCGGTCGGTGAGTCCGGGCACCCCGGCCGGGAAACCCGTGCCGCTTCCGGGGAATGGGCAGACTCCAAGGCGATGGTGCGGCCGGTGCGCGGCGGACACCACGGTCCGCTCTCTCCGGAGAGCTCAGCCCACCTGCCGGACCCCCTGCAAGTTAGCCGCCGGCAGAAGATTGTGATGGAACGGGGACCGGGAATGCGGTTCTATCGAGCTGCCTCATGCGGCGTTTTCGTCCCTATTTCCATTACCTCCGGATGGTCCGCGGACCGCTCGTTACCGCGATTATCTGTGGACTCATCTACGGCGCCAGCAGCGGGACCGGCCCGCCGGCCCTGGTCAACTACGTCATCCCGGCGATCTTCCACCGCCGCGCCGAGGGCCTCTCGATGGGCACCGTGGTTCTGATTGCCGCCTGCATTCCCCTGGTGTTCCTGGTGCGGGCGATCAGCGGTTATCTCAACAGCTATTTCATCCAGTTGAGCGGTGTGCGCATCCTCGAGGCCCTGCGCCTGGACTATTTCCGCAAGCTGCAGGCGGTCCCGCTGGCCTTCCTCCAGCGCAAATCCACCGGCGATCTGGTGTCGCGCGGTCTGGCCGACACCCAGCAATTGCAGAGCACCATGACGCTGCTGGCCAACGACGGGCTCAAACAGCCGATGACCCTGCTCGGCGCGGTGGGTTTTCTGGTCGTGAAGGCCATCGCCACCAAGGGCGTGCTGCTCGTGCTGGGGTGCCTCGCCATCGTCCCGCTGTCAGTCCTGCCGGTGCGCTACGTCGGGCGCAAGGTGCTGCGGCGTGCCCACCAACTCCAGAGTCACCTCGGCACGATGACCGGGATCTTCAGCGAGAACCTCTCGGCGGCCCGCGAGGTCCGCGCCTTCGGCCTGGAGGAGCGCGAGACCAGCCGGTTCGCCGGGGTCACCCGGGCCCTGGTCATCGCGCAGATGAAGATCGCCAAATACGCCCAGGCGCTCACTCCCTCCATCGAGGTGCTGTCGGCCATCGGCATCGCCCTGACGCTCATCATCGCCTACGGCACGGAGGTGTCGCTGGAGTCATTCCTCGCCGTCGTCGTCGCCCTCTACATGAGCTACGAGCCGGTCAAGAAGCTCGGCGCCCTCAACAACGAGATGAAGCGCGGCACCGCCGCCCTCGAGCGCCTGGAGGCCGTGCTGCGGGAACCGGTCACGATCGCGGACCCGGCGGCGCCCATCGAGGTCAACCGGCTGCGCGGCGACATCGCCTTCGACCACGTCACCTTCGCCTACGACAGCGCCCCGGTGCTCCGCGACATTTCCGCCGTCATCCCCGCCGGCACCGTCTGCGCGCTGGTCGGCCCCAGCGGCGCCGGCAAGACCACCTTTGCCAACCTGGTGCCGCGATTCTACGACGTCGGCACCGGCGTCGTCGCGATCGACGGCCAGGACGTGCGGAAAATGCGGCTGGCGGACCTCCGCCGCAACATCGCACTGGTTTCCCAGGATCCCGTCCTGTTCAACGACACCGTCTACAACAATCTGTTGCTCGGCTGGCCGGACGCGGCGCACGATGTGGTCATGGCCGCGGCCATCGACGCCCACGCCGACGAATTCATCCGCGGGCTGGCCCAAGGATACAACACGATCGTGGGCGAGCGGGGTGTGCTGCTCTCGGGCGGCCAGAAGCAGCGCGTGGCCATCGCCCGCGCCTTCCTGCGGAACGCCCCCATTCTCATTCTGGACGAGGCCACCAGCGCCCTCGACTCCGAGAGCGAGGCGGCCGTGCAGGATGCCCTCCGCAAGCTGGTGGTCGGCAAGACCGTGCTCATCATCGCCCACCGCTTCAGCACCCTGCGCGTCGCTTCGCGCATCCTGGTGTTCGACCAGGGCCGGATCGTGGCACAGGGCGACCACGCCCGCCTGTACGCGGCGAACGCCCTCTACCGGGCCCTCTACGACCGCCAGCATCCGGGCGGCGGCTGACCCTCCGCTCGTTGAGGGCGCATCGCGCGGACGGGTGGACAGAGTTGCCTTGCCGCGGGCGAGCGCCTTGACTGTCCGCCGCCCCGCCGCATGCCTGCGCTCCGCCCGAATATCCTCGTCATCCGCCGCCGCTACCTTGGCGATCTCGTCCTCCTCGGCCCCCTGTTGCGCAACCTGCGCCTGCACTGGCGGCAGGCGTTGCTGACGGCCCTCGTCGAACCGGCCTACGCGGAGGTCCTGACGCTCAATCCCGACCTCGACGAGGTGATGGCGCTGCCCGCCGGCGCCGGGGGATGGTGGCGGTTTCTGCGGCGGTTGCGCGCGGCGCGGTTCACGCACGTCTTCGATCTCGACAACACCGAAAAGACCGCGTGGTTGACGCGGTGGACGCGCGCCGATTTCCGCGCCGCCCTGCTGCACGAGCTTCCGGTCCGTCTGGCGCGGTGTTATTCGCACGTCGTCGTCGACCCGCCGGCGGAGCACGAACGGCGATCGATCGCCGAATACTTTCTACAGCCGCTCGCCGCCGCGGGGGTGCCGGTGTTGAACCGCGACGTGCGCCTCGTGCCCCGCGAGGCGGACCTGGCGTTCGCACGCGATCTGCCGGACCGGTTGTTCGCCAGTGCCGCCATCCCGGGCACCCGCCTGCTCCTCGTCCATCCCGGATCGCGCAGCCCTTTTCGTCTCTGGCCGGTCGAGCGGTTTGGCGAGGTCTGCCGACGGACCGCCTCCGAAATTGGGGCGCGCGTCCTGGTGACGGCCGGTCCGGGCGAAGAGGAGATTGTCTCCCAGATCGTCGCCCACGCGGGTGGCGGGGTCCGGGCCGTTCCGCCGCCGCTGTCCCTGCCCCGGTTCGCGGCGTTGGCGTCGCAATGCGACGCGGTCCTTTGCCATGACAGCGGGCCGATGCACGTCGCCGCGGCGGTGGACACGCCGGTGGTGGCGCTCTTCGGCTCGCAAAACCTGGCCTTGTGGCGTCCGGCCGACGCCCGGCACCGCCTCCTGCAGGCGCCCATGCCTTGCCAGGAGTGCGTCGCGCCCGGCGTCTGCGTGCCGGAGGATTCCTACCGCTCCTACTGCGTGCGCCGGCTGTCCGCAGACACCGTGTTCGGCGCCCTCCGGGAGGTGTTGGGCGGGCCCAAGGCCGTGGATCCCCGCCTGCGCCAGCTGGCATGAGCCGCACGGGGCCATGTCGGACTTGAAATCGGCGCTGGAAAGCCCACCTTGGGCGCATGCCGCTCGCGGCTTCAAGGAAACGCCGTTCGTCCCGCGCCCACGCCCGGTCCGTCTGGCGGCGGCTGCAACCGCGCCTGCCCGACCTGTCGCGCCGCTACACCTACGAACAGCTTTGCGCGGAAATGGAGGAAACCAACCTCCCCCACGAACTCTGGGACGGAGAATTGATCATGTCGCCTACCCCCGACTACGTGCACCAGAAACTCGTACTCCGCCTCGCTCGCGCATTGGATGACCACGTGAGGGAGCACGATCTCGGCGAAGTCCTCGTTTCTCCTTTCGACATGGTCCTCTCGCCGCGCCGTTCGTTCCAACCCGACGTGCTGTACCTGTCCAAGGCAAAATCAGCGCTCATCCAGAGGGTGTTGCGCGGTCCGGCCGACTTGGTGGTGGAGGTCATTTCCGAGCACGGCCGCCGCCGGGATCGCATCGACAAACGGGACGTCTATGCCCAGCACGGCATCCCTGAATATTGGATGATCGATCCCGAAGCCCAGACGGTCGAAGTGCTGACCTTGGTTAAAGGTGAGTACGTGCTGGCGGGCCGCTACACGCCAGGGCAAAAAGCCGCCTCGCCGCTGCTGGCGGGTTTCGCGCTCGACGTCGCGCGCCTCTTCCGGATCTGACGTGGGCGGCAGACCGCGCCGCGCCGTTTGCCCCCTGCTGCCGGGCGCGAGTGCGCCGCGCCGGGCGCTTTCCACGGCCGTTACCTCGTGCGTGAGTCCAGCGCAGACGCGGCCGCCGGCGCCAGCAGAAACACGCCGAGGTCGGCCTCGCCGCAGTCATTGAGGGCCACCGCGTACCTCCGCCCGCGTCGTTGTTCCGTTCGAGAAGGCGATCGGGCGGCTGTCATCGGCACATCGCGCCGGTAATTCTGGCTCATGATGAGCGATTGCTCCGTGCTGTCGAACTCAGTGCACAACACAACGAAACCCAGTCGTTCCGCCATGAATCTCATACCATCGCGGCTCGGAATTACCAGATGTCGAGGCGGATCGAGATTGAACCAATCCCCTCGAAAGTCTTCGCACAATCGGCTTCCAGCAATCGGCACGCGGATTAGAATTCGCCCACCAACCGCGAGACGCCCATGAGCCGCGGCGAGGGCGCCAATCGGATCGATGAGGTGTTCGAGCACGTGATGGAACATGATCAGATCGTAACGCCCCTCGACCGTCGTCAATTCACCACGCACGAGACGCAACCCGGGCAGGTTGCACTCGGCAGGAAGATAGGGATCGACGCCGGTCAGATCCGAAAAGCCATATCGTCTCAATCGCCGAAGTAACCCGCCGCTACCACATCCCACATCAAGAATCGCCGAATCCGGGCCAACGTTGGCCCGGCGCATCCATAGGTAAAACGGCGACTTACGGTAGATACGCCGCGCGAGACGCTCCGCGAAAGCGCTCTCCGAGCGGATCAGCCACCGCGCCCAACTCCTGCGAATCCGATGATAGAGAGAGAGAGAGAGAGAGAGTGTGTGTGGGGGGGGGGTGCCTGTGAAAGGGCGTGCCTTCCGTGGAAGCCGTAAATGAACAATAGTGCGAAGGATAATAGTCCGCCAAGTTCGACGGCACGCGCTCGATTTGGAGCGATCTACAATCCTGGCATCGAAGATAAGTGAACGGGTGGCGCCAACCGAACATCATTTCCCGCGTTTCCGCCCAATGCACCAGGCAAGTGGAGCCGCAAACGCGGCATTGTGCGAAAGGAAGGCTCGCTGTGGGTTGACGCATGGCTAGATACAACCAAACGGAATCTTGCGCTTGAGGTCATGCAAATTCTGCCACCCTCGAAAGCCCACCGCCGATGAGCCTTCCGCCCCTGGATGGACCGCCCGCCGTCGGCCGCCGCCGCGAGGCACCCCTGATCACCTTCGGCGTGCCGACCTTCCGGCGGCCTGCGCAGTTGCGTGAGACGCTGGCCAGCATCGCCGCGCAGACCGGCGACCACGATTACGAAGTCGTCGTGTGCGACGACGGCGAAGGACCCGAGGCAGCCACGGTGGTCTCGGGATTTCCCGGCGACCGGTTCTGCCTTTATTCGAATCAGCCCGCGTTGGGCGCGGTCGGCAATTGGAACCGCTGCCTGCAAAGGGCCCGCGGCCGCTGGGTGATGATCCTGCACGACGACGATACCCTCTATCCTTGGTACCTTGACACGGCTACTCGGCGTCTGCAGGAGGGCGTCAGTGCGGTCTGCACGCTGGTGACCCAAGGGGCGTTACCGCCGCCGTTGGCCCGGCCGGCCGGCCGCCCCGCCGTCCGGTCGTACCGGCCGGTGTTCTTCCTCAAGAGCGCGTTCACGCCGTTTCCGGGCGTCTTGTTTCCCCGGGAGCTGGGGATGAAGTTGGGCGGATTCGATCCGCACTGGGGACCGCTGGCCGATTACGACTTCTGGTACCGACTCGCGTGTGCCGGGACCGCCGAGGTCGTGCGCACTGTCGCCGCCTTTTATCGCGTCGCGGAAGGCCAGTGGACCGAGTCGCAATGGCCCGTGATGTTGCGTCGGATGCATCTGTTGCGTTTGGGGATCGCTCGCGAGCAACTGGCTGGCCGGCCCCGGCTGGGGCGCTGGCTGGCGCGTTTCTTCACCCACCGCAGCGCCCGCGAGTACGCCCGGCGCTTTGCCGAACGACCCGCCGGGCTGGCCCGGGCGCTGAGGCTCGGACGTATTCCGCTGGCCGGGC
>JBJKRD010000130.1:0-3552 GCA_046704925.1 Opitutaceae bacterium
AAGGAGGAGACCACCGGCCGGCCCGTGCGGATCCGGCTCGCGCCCGACCGCTCGACCATCAAGGCCGACGGCGAGGACGTGGCGGTGTTCACCGTGGCGGCGCTGGACGCGCAGGGGCGGGCCGTGCCGACCGCGCAGAACCGGATCCACTTCTCGATCGAAGGGGAGGGAAGGATCCTGGGGGTGGGCAACGGCGATCCGAGCTCTCATGAGCCGGACACGTTCGTGCCCCACGTGCCCGTGCGCCGGATCGCGGTGCACGACTGGCGCTGGCAACTGGCGAAATTTCCGCGCAGCCACGCGGCCGTTCCGGAATACGCGAACGGGTTTGACGATTCCGCCTGGCACCGGCTCGTGGTCCAAAACGGCGGCAGCGAACCGACCATCATGACGCCGGACACCATGGCGATCTACCGCGCGCATTTTACGCTGACGGAGGCGGACCTGCGGGACGCCGGCGCCCAGGCCTTCTTCTCCGGCTGCGACGACGAGGGCTGGTATTTCGTGAACGGCCGGTACGTCGGCGAGACGCACGACTGGCAGGCGCAGCCGATCTTCGACCTCAAGCCGTTCCTGCGTGTCGGCGACAACGTGATCGCAGTGGGCGTGGCCAACGGTCCCGGCCAGGGCGGACTGAACCCCAAGGTGAGCGTGGAGGTCGTCGGCCGGGCCCGCACGCCGGCGTGGTCGCGCAGCCTGTTCAACGGCCTGGCGCAGATCATCGTGCAGTCCACGCGGAAGGCCGGGGAGTTCCGGCTGACCGCCCGCGCCGACGGGCTCGAGCCGGCGACGGCGGTGGTGCAAACCCGGCCCGGCGTCCTGCCTCCATCATTGCCGTGACGTGCGTGGATTGAAGCGACTGTGCCACGGCACTCCGGAACCAGCCAAGACCATGAGATCCATAATCCAGTCCATTGCCCTCGTCTGCTGGCTCAACACCGCGCTGTGCGTGACCGCCTTTTGTGCCACTGCTCCGCGCGGCGTGACCGTGACTTATGCATACGTCCCTAAGGGACAACTCTCGGAGGCTGTAAAAGGGAAACGGGAGGCCCTCGCGATCGAGGCCGCCTGGCGAAAGGAGTTGGGCGCCGGCAAAGGGGCCCGGACACTTCTGGAAATCCCCCATTATTCCGTGGTCGTCTTCGTCGGGGTGCCGGCGGCATTCGCGCTGTTTGGGCGACTGGAAATCCCCGTTCAAGGCCCAAAGAGGGGCCTCGTTGTCAACGTGGCGTTAGCCCCGGGGTCCCATGGCACCTATGTGGTTGACGGCGGCGGCTTGATCCTAAGTCACCTCCCGCCGGAGCCGAAACCGTATGAATGGCTTGAGGTTCACACCGAATGATCAAGAGGCCAACCTGGCAGCCCGCGACCCCCGGATGGGCGATGAATTCCTTGGCAAGGCCAAGGCCAAACGCCATGCAAAGTGAGGACCATGCCCCCGGGAGAAGGTGTTCGTCCGGTTCGGCCACGACACGAGAGCGGAATGGGTCCGGCCGAACCAGCCGATGGCCGACCTCGCTTTTTGCCGCCATCGGCTGTCTGTTCCTGTTGCCCCTGGCGGCGTTCGCGCAGCTGCCTGCGCCCACCTACGGGTGGAACCTTGGCAACACGATGGAGCCCCCTTCCGGCATCGGCTCCTGGGGCCCGCCGCCCACCCAGGCGCTGATCGATGCGGTCGCCAAGGCCGGCTTCAACGCCGTGCGGATCCCGTGCGCCTGGGACAGTCACGCCGACCAGTCGACGTACCAGATTGACCCCGCCTACCTGGCGCGGGTCAAACAGGTGGTCGACTGGTGTTATGCCAGGAACCTGTACGTGGTGGTCAACGACCACTGGGATGGCGGCTGGCTGGAGAACAACATCACCGACACGGTGAATCCAACGATCAATGCGAAGATGGGCGCGTACTGGACGCAGATTGCGACCGCGTTCGCCGGTTACGACAGCCACCTGCTGTTTGCCGGCGCGAATGAACCGAACTGCGACACGGCGGCGAAGTGGAACACGCTGATGGCCTACTACAACACGTTCATCGCAGCGGTTCGCAAGACGGGCGGCAACAATGCCAGCCGCTGGCTGGTGATCCAGGGACCAAACACCAACATTGATCAAACCGATAGCTGGGTGAATGCGTTGCCGGTGGACCCGACCCCCGGTCGCCTGATGGTCGAGGTCCATTACTATGCGCCCTTTCAGTTCACCCTGATGTCCAGCGATGCAACCTGGGGAAAGATGTGGTACTTCTGGGGCGCGGCGTACCATTCCGCCACCCTCGCCGATCGCAACGCCACCTGGGGCGAAGAAGCCTATGTGGGCGCGGAATTCCAGAAGATGACCGACAAGTTCGTCAGCAAGGGAATCCCGGTGATGATCGGCGAGTTTGAAGCCATGAAACGCACGACCGCCGAATTCCCTGACCTGACGGGTGCGAACGTCTACCTGCATCTCGCTTCGAGAACCTATTTTGACCAGTACATCGTCGATTCGGCTCACCGACACGGGCTCAGTCCCTTCTATTGGGACACTCCGGGAGGAGCCCAACTGTTCGACTGGAACACGGGTGCGGTCAGCGACGCGGACGGCCTGCGTGCGTTGACGGGAGGCGCCGCGCTTTCTCCAACCGAAAGCGGCGCGGCCGGCGGCGGGTCGGGATCCTCCTCGGGAGGGAACGGCTCCGGCGGCGCCAGCGGGCCGGGTTCCCCGGGCTCGACCACCGGCGCCGGTGGGGCTGCGCAGTTCCTGCAACCG
The DNA here is from genome assembly GCA_046704925.1 of Opitutaceae bacterium. Classification (GTDB taxonomy): domain Bacteria; phylum Verrucomicrobiota; class Verrucomicrobiia; order Opitutales; family Opitutaceae; genus Fen-1467. The sequence goes on from JBJKRD010000130.1 coordinate 2,749, forward strand.
GTCAGCCTGACGGCGGACGCCGCCGGCAACCTGTACGTGGCGGATGCGGCGAATGATGTCATCAGGAAGATCTCGACGAGTGGTGTCGTGAGCACGCTGGCCGGATCGGCGGGCGTCGCCGGCCTGGCGGACGGCACGGGCACGGTGGCGCGGTTCAACCTGCCGCACGGCGCGGCGGTGGACGGCGCGGGCAACGTTTACGTGGCCGACACCGGCAACGGCGTCATCCGCAAGGTCACGCCGGCGGGGGAGGTGACGACGCTGGCGGGCGCCGCCGCCAACCGCGGCAACAGGGACGGCACGGGGACGGCGGCCGAATTCAATCAACCGATGGCGGTGGCCGTCGACTCCGCCGGCGGGGTCTATGTGGCCGACGCCTCCACCGACACGATCCGCAAGATCACCCCGGCGGGCGTGGTGACGACCGTGGCCGGCTCCGCCGACACGCTCGGCGACGCCGACGGCGTGGGGACGGCCGCCCGGTTCAACCATCCCAGCGGCATCGCAGTCGATGGCGCGGGCAATCTCTACGTGGCCGACACTTACAACGACACGATCCGCAAGATCACGCCGGCGGGTGGGGTGACGACGCTGGCCGGTTCGGCCGGGGAGAGCGGCGCCAACAACGGCAACGGCGGGTACGCGCTGTTCGACCGGCCGGAGGGCCTGGCCGTCGACGGCGCGGGCGACGTCTTCATCGCCGACACCGCCAACGGCATGATCCGCGAGATCTCGCCCGCGGGCGCGGTGACGACCATCGCGGGTCAGGCCGGGGTGGCGGCTCTGAACGACGGCGTGGGCACG
>JBJKRD010000131.1:0-3059 GCA_046704925.1 Opitutaceae bacterium
GTCTTTCACATCGTGTCCTCGGACACGATGTGAAAGACACCGCTGGGTTCGCGGACCGCCGCGGCGCCCACCTGGCTGGCCAGGGTCATGTCGAGGGCGTTCCGGCCGGCACGGCGCATCTTGACCAAGCGGACGCTGCCGGCACGCTCGAGGAAGGCGGTCAGCAAGCGGGCCGGCGGCGGCTTCTGGTCGCGGCCGAGAAGGATGGTCAACTCGACCGGATCGTCGCCCAGCCCCGAGAGGTCAACGTCCTGAACGTTCTCAAAATCGACGAAAACGTGATGCATGATGCTTTTGATTTGCGGAGAGGGGATAACGCGGATGTCTCACCCTTCGTCTAAACGGGACGCAGAACCCCATGACAACCGGGTGATGCGGAATGTCGAGCGTGTCTTCCCGCCGGAGCACGCGGCCCGCGCGACGGAGCCGCGGCCAATGACCGGACCGCCCGCACCGGCCAGCCGGAGGTTCCGGCGCAGGATGACGGGCGCCACCGCCGATGTTCGACGGTGCCGGCGTGGCCCGGACCGTTCAGCTCTATGATGATCCGTGGCGCTTGCGCAGAAAGACGTGCATCGCGCGTTCGCCCGCCAGGTGTCGGGTGCATTCGTAGCCCAGCGCCGGCAGGTCGAGCCCCGCAAACAGGTTCTCCCCGGAGCCGAGCAGGACCGGCCGCAGCGCCAGATGCAATTCGTCGATCAGGGAGGCGCGCAAGTATTGCCGGATGACCGCGACCCCGCCGCCCAATCGTATGTCGCGCCCGCCGGCCGCCGCGGCGGCCTGCGCGAGCGCCGCGTGAATCCCCTGGGTGACGAAGCGGAACTCCGTCCCCCCGGCCAACTTGAGCGGCGCCCGCGGATGATGGGTCAACACGAAGACCGGCGTATGGTAGGGCGGCTCGTCTCCCCACCAGCCGCGCCAGCTTTCATCCGGCCACGGCCCCCGGACGGGCCCGAACATGTTGCGCCCCAGGATCCAGGCGCCGATTCCGGCGAAGCCCTGCTCCGCGATCCCGTCATCGACGCCCGTCTCTCCGTCGTTGTGGCCGTGCATCCGACGCCAGGTGCGCGTGGTGAAAAACCACTCGAACAACTCCGGGCCCCGGACCCCGAGCGGGTGCTCGCGATCCTGGCCCGGGCCGGCGCCGTAGCCATCGAGGGACACGGCAAAGCTTTGGACGCGGAGTTTTGGCATCATCTTCGTCGCCCGGCCGGTGTGAGGAACACGGCGGATCGCCGGCGAACCGCCTGATCATGGCATGCCCCGGCCCGTCGCGCAAATCGCGACGGGGCCGGGCGCTATTCCTGGGTCACGCCCGCCGGCTTGGCGTCGATGAACACGGGCCGGGCGTAACCCGCCGGCTTGTCGCCCACGGGCACTCCGCCGGTGATCATGGCCTGCATGCTGTCGATGAAGCAGGTGTACGGGAAGCGGGGGACCGGCGCGCTGATCCGGTCGAGACGGAGGCGGAGTTCCCCGGCCAGCTCGAAATCCAAAGCTGCCAGATTGTCCTCCAGTTGGGCCAGCTTGGTGGCGCCGAGAATGACGCTGGCGATGCCGGGGCGGTGGGCCACCCAGTTGATCGCGACCTGGGCCATGCTGCGCCCGGCCTCGCGGGCGACCTTTTCGAGTTCGGCCACGATGGCCCAGTTGCGCTCGTTGAACTTGGCAAAGGCCGGGTTGCCGGAGCCGGCCAGGGCGCCGAGGCGGCCGGCGCCGGATGCCCCGCCCTGCGAAGGCCGGTATTTTCCACTGAGCAGCCCGCTCGCCAGGGGGCTCCACACCATGGTCCCCATCCCTTGATCGAGTCCGAGCGGAATGAATTCGTCCTCGATGCCGCGCTCGACCAGCGAGTATTCCATCTGCAGCGCGGCCAGGGGCTCGTAGCCGCGCCACTCCGCGAGGGTCTGGGCGCGCGCCGCATACCACGCCGGCACGTCGCTCAGACCGACATGGCGGACCTTGCCCGCACGGACCAGGTCGTCGAAGGTGCGCATGACCTCTTCCGCCGGCGTGAGCCGGTCCCAAGTGTGCAGGAAATACAGGTCCAGGTGGTCGGTGCCGAGGCGCCGCAGCGAACCCTCGACGGAGGCGAGCAGGTGTTTGCGCCCGTTGCCGCCGGCGTTGGGATCGCCCGGCGAACCGTTGTAGGAATACTTGGTGGCGAGAACGACCCGGTCACGGACCCCGGCCTCGCGGATGAACTGGCCCAGCCACCGCTCGCTGGTGCCGTTGGTATAGAGATCGGCGGTGTCGATGAAGTTGCCGCCGGCGGCCAGGTAACGATCGAACAGGGCCCGGGCGGCGGCCTGATCCGCGCCCCAGCCCCACTCGGTGCCAAAGGTCATGGTGCCGAGGGCAAGGCGGGAGACGCGAAGGCCGGTTTGACCGAGGGTGTAGTACGCAGTTTTCATGGAATAAGATCAGATGGATGGCCCGGATCGTTTCCCGGTTCCCGCCGAAGGAGACCAGCCGGTCAAAACCGCCCGGATTGACCGCCGCCGCAGGCCCGGCGGTTCCGCGCGGCGGGCGCGAAGGCCTCCGGAGAAACTTCCCGGAACATGCTTCGAGTGGAACTGGATGCAAATCGCGGAGGAAACGTTGAAAGCGCGGGCCCTCCGTGGCATGGATCCATCCGTGATGTTCCAACCCCGCCGCTCCCGCCTGCGCCGGTCCGTGCTGGCGCTCCTCCTCGTCCCGCTGCTGGTTCGGGCGCAGCCGGCGACGCGCAAGCAGGTCGTCCGCGAGTCGGACCTGCCACGCCACAGCTATCCGCTGACGGGCCCCGCCTCCACGTTCGTAAAGGCGGCCCCGGCCGTCTTCGACCCCTTCGCCGCGCAGGTCCGGGCCAATCTCGAGGCCGAATTGCGGGATTATGACATCACCGACCGGGCGACCCTGCGGGACCTCCTCGCGACCCGGCTCGATCTGCAACAACTCGCCGGCGAATACCCGGAGGCGCTCCAGACCGCCGCCCGGTTGCGCCCGCTCGAGGACAAACCCTCGCCCAAACTGACCACCGGGCTGCTGGCGGAAGCGATCCTGCACGCCGCGATCGA
>JBJKRD010000132.1:0-6523 GCA_046704925.1 Opitutaceae bacterium
AACGTCGATCAGCCCGCCCCCTGCAACCGAGACCGATGAGACGACGGCGAGCCGGATTCCTCCCCGATACGGCGAGGCATTGCCGGGACGACTCCGGCCGGCGTCCGGCTCGAGCAGCGGCGTGAGCCGGGCGACGGCGCCCTTGTTGCCGTTTTCCGCGGCGGAGCCTTCGGCCCGGGAGGCCGGGGAATCCGAAGAGGCCGAGACCTCCGGGCCCCGCGACGAGCGCTCGATGCTGCAGCTCTATCTGCGGGAGATCCTGCGCACGCCCCTGCTCACCCGGGAGGAGGAGACGCGGCTCGCCGCCCGGGTCCGCCGGGGCGACGAGATCGCGCGGGAACGGATGATCAAGGCCAACCTGCGCCTGGTCGTGAAGATCGCCTACGACTACAACCATTTGGGCTTGCCGCTCATGGATCTCATCAGCGAGGGCAACATCGGCCTGATCAAGGCCGTTGAACGTTTCGACCCGCGCAAGGGCGGCAAGCTGCTCAGCACCTATGCCTCCTGGTGGATCAAACAATCGATGAAGCGGGCGCTCGCCAACCAGTCGAAGACCATCCGGCTGCCCGTCCACCTGGTGGATCGGATCGTGCGCATGCGGCGCGTGATCCAGCAATTCATGGAACGACTCGGCCGCGAGCCGGACAACGAGGAACTCGCGCTCGAACTGGACCTCCCGGTCGAGAAGGTGGCACTCTACCGGGCTGTGAGCACGCACCCGGCGTCCCTGGATGCGCCGCTCGGCGACGATCCCGAGGCCGCGGTGCTCGGCGACATCGTGGGCGATGAGAACGCGGTCAACCCTGGTGAAACTCTGGGCGAAAAGAATCTCTTTTCCGACCTGCGCGCGGCGGTCAGACTGCTCGAACCCCGCGAGAGCGCAATCGTGACGCGCCGTTTCGGCCTCGATGGCGCCAGGCCGGAGACCCTGGAAGAAATCGGCCGGCGATTCAAGGTGACCCGCGAGCGCGTCCGCCAGCTCGAGGTGACGGCGCTCCGGCGGATCCGCCGGCAACTGAAGAACCGCGACCAGCAGTATTCCTGGGACCAGATCGAGGCGGAGAACCGGGCGCGGCGGCGGGCGCAGATCCTGCGGGAGTTCTTTACCCAACAGGCGACCCGCGCGGTCAAACGGCGCCGGATCGCGTGAGCCGCGACCCGGCGCCCGTCGGCGGACGGGATGGCCTCACCGGCAGGCTCAGTGACGCAGGGCGTCGAGCTTGGCGGGCACAGCCAGGATCGCCCGCAGTACGTCGACGAAGAGATACTGCAGCAGGAAGATGAAGTAGGCGCACAGCGGCAGCAGGCAGGCCAGCACCACCACCACCGAGCCGCCGAAGCCGTAGGGCACGTTTGCCAATCCCGGCACCGTGCCCAGCACGCCGGCGACCAAGCCGGCAAAGGCCTCGCCGCCGCGGAAAAAGCTGCTCAGCAGCGCGAGGTCGCCGACCACGGCCAGCAGGAGGAAGAACAGCGGGACCAGCTTGAGGCCGGACTTGAAGAAGAAACAGAGCAGGCCGATGGCCTCCTCGCCGGCGGTGCCGTCGGCCAGGGTGACCTCGACGAGTTCGGGATGCAGCGCCAGAGTGCCGAAGTACGTCAGCGCCGCACCGATCACCAACCCCGGCACCAGGGGCGCGACGCTGCCGACCCGGATGGCGGCGGCCAGGGCGCCCAGGACCGTCGCCGCCGCCAGCAGGACCACCAGCAGTCCGGTGCATTCCAGAAACGCGGGCGATGCGATCCGGCTGGTGGTGGTGGCAATCAGCTTGTCCCCGGCGCCGAGAAACCTGCCCGCCGTGAACTGCGCCACCGCGACGGCCGCGACCAACACCAACCCGGTCAGAAACAGCGCGAAGGAATTGTAGCGGATCGCCGCCACCACCGCATAGAGGACGGTGAGCGCCCCGCCGACCAGCACGGCATACTGTCCGATCGTGCGGGCAAAGGCCAGCGACCGGTCCAGAAACGTTGGGCTCAACCAGGTGGTCACGCGTTTGAGCAAAGCGCCGACAAAATCGCCGAGGAGGGTTCCAGCGGGGAGCGTCGCGCGGGCCGGGCCCGACGCGGGCGGGGGCGGGGGAGGCGCCGGAGGCAACGACGACAGCGGGTGCCATTCGGTCGTGCCCTCGGCCCTCACTTGCGGATTGGGAGCGATGGTTCCAGCCCGGGCGAGCGCGCGGATAGCTTCGAGCGATACCGGCCCGGCCGGCTGATCGTTCGAGTCGAGGTATTCATAATTCATGGGCAGATGGGGTTGCGCAGCAATAAATCACACAGCCGGCCCGGGTTCAAACGACCGCGGCACAACGTTGTTGCGGGACGCCGCGGGCCGCCGGCGGTCAGCGGCCGGCGGACGGTGCCCGCAGGCGCGCGGCTTCCCGGTATTCGGCGGCGGCCTCGTCGACGCGGCCGAGCCGCCGCAGGGCGAGCGCGAGATTGAGGTGCGCCTCGGCGAAATCCGGCTGCAGCCGGAGGGCCGCCCGGTATTGCCCCACCGCCGCCTCAAACCGGCCCGCCTGCGCAAGAGCCCGGCCATAGAAGTTGTGGGCCGCGGCCGAAGCGGGTTCCAGTTGCAGGGCCCGCGCAAAGTGGGACTCCGCCTCGGGAAACCGCCCGGTCACCGTCAATCCGATGGCCCAGTTCAGCTCCGCGTCCGCGTAATCGGGTTTCAACCGCACCGCCTCGGCGAATTCGGAAATCGCGGCCGCGGGCTGGCCGGTCTTGGCCAATGCGAGGCCGAGGTTGAAATGCGCCTCCGGATAGGCCGCGCGCAGGCGCAGCGCCGCCCGGATCTCGGCAATGCCCGCGTCGGGGCGGCCGGCCATCAGCAACGCCACGCCGAGGTTGTTGTGCGCCTCGGGGTAGTCCGGCTGCAGTTTCAACGCCCTTTCGAGATGGGGAATGGCCGCCCGCGGATCGCCGAGCTGCCGCAGGTCGTCGCCCAGATTGTTCTCCGCCGGCGCGAAATCGGGTCGCAACTGCAGGGCCCGCTCCAGCAGCGGCACGGCCTGCGCCGGATGGCCGGCCAGGGCGAGCGCCTCGGCCAGGTTGTTTTGCGCCATCCAGCAATCCGGATTCCGCGCCAGGGTCGTCTCGTAGAGGCTGAATACATCGCGGTACGTGGCGCTCTGGCGCCAGGTGAGGATGCCCAGACCGGCAAGCAGCAAAACCGGCAGGGCCCGTCCCGCCGCCCGCGGCAGGCGGGCGCGCAGCGCCGCCAGGCCCGCCGCCGCCAGCGTCAGGATGCCGACGCTGGCCAGGTACTGGAAATGGTCGGCGACAAACGAGAAGATGAACGGATAGACGTTGATGAAGCCGAGGGCCGGGAAGAGCGTGCCGGCAAAGAACAGGGCGCCGGCCAGACCGGCCGCCGCGCGGCGATCGCGGCGCTGCCGCCACACCAGCGTTCCCAGGACGACGGCGACACCCAACGGGAAGAGCCATTGCCAGGCCTGGGCGGCATCCACGGTCCAGCGCGGATAGATGAAGATCAGGTCGGCGGGCCAGACCAGCTTGCCGAGATAAAACCAGATGACGCGGCCGGCCAGCAGGCCGCGATCCACCCAGCTCAGGGCGAAATCGGCGCCCTGCGCCCCGATGCGGGTGCGTTCGAACCACGCAGTCAGCCAGCCCGCCGCGCCACTGAGTACGAACCAGGGCAACAGGGGAAACACATCCCGCTTCCACGACAGGCGGCCGCGGCGCCACCAAATACCCACCAGCAGGGCGGCGGGCAGGGTCGCGGTCACCGTCTTGGTCAACAACGCGAGGACAAACAGCAGCGTGGCGAGGACATAGGAGTGAAAGTGAGGGTGAAAGTGAGAGGGAGAAAGGCGAGTTCCACCAACAGACGATCGCTTCCGGTCGCCACCACTCTCACTATCACTCTCCCTCTCACTCAGCCTGTAGCGCAGGTAGGCGAGGGCGGCGCAAAAATAGAGCACCGCCGAAAGCGTGTTCTTTTGCTCGGCGATCCAGGCCACCGACTCGACGCACACGGGGTGGAGGGCAAACAGAAGGGCCGCCAACCACTCGACGCCGCTCGTGGCAGGCCGCTCGACGCCGGGAGCGGTCACGGGGTCGCGGCCGAGGGCAAAAAGGCGCCGCAGCGTCAACGCGAGCAGGCAGGCGGCAGTGGCGTGCAGCAGCACGTTGAGCAAATGGTAACCCAGCGGCGCATCGCCCCAGAGGCGATGTTCGAACCAGAAGGCGGTGTGCAGGAGCGGGTAGTATTGCTGGGTGGCCCCGACTTCCGTCCAGATGCGCCAGAGGCCGTGCAGGGATTGCAGGTCGGGGCGCGTCACGTGGCCGGCATCGTCCCAGATGAACCCGGCGCGGAAGACCGGCGAGTAGGCCGCCAGGGTGACGGCGAAGATCAGCGCGCACATCCAGCCCGTGACCCGGCGGGCGCCCGGGTTCGGCGGCGCGGCGGGGCCGGTCCGGGAGGTGGGGGCGGATGCGGGCATGCGGGGATTTCTAAGGACGGCGGGAGATTAGCGGCGATCATATTCGCGCGCCGGGGCCATGGGAATTTGCAATCATCCGGCGGCAGAAATGCGTCTGGATTCATCGGGGAACCAGCCCCGGAAGCGGCGCCGCTGCACGCCCGAAACGAGCCGCCGCAAACACAGTTGCCGCGTTCGTGTCGCCTTGTAGCATGCCGGCGCCTTGGATATCCGCCCCGGACGAGAGACCTTGTTTCGCTGGCTGCTCGCGATCGGCTGCTTCGCGCTGCTGATCTATTTCTTCAGCCCGCCGTGGGCGGCGTTCCGGGCCTGGTCGCATGTCCCGGAACTCGGCGGCATGGTCGAGGTGCGCCGGGGCGTCAGTGTCCTTCAGCAGGAGGGGCACCCCGGCACCCCGATTGGGGACCCCTTGCACGGGGCCATCCAGTGGCGGGTGCTGTTCCCCCTGATCGGCCACGTGCTCCATCTGCCGCCCGCCTGGCTGTTCGGCCTGGCCGACGTCGGCTGCCTGATGGTGCTGGCGTTCATCATCGCCGTCCTGCGGCGCCGCGGCCTGGGCTTTTTCGGGGCCGGACTGGTGGCGGTGATTCTCGGCGCGGCTTCGTGGTACATGGCCTCGATCTCCTGGCTGGGATATTATGACTCCTGGCTGGTGCTCGGACTGCTTCTCGTGGCCTTTGCGCGAACGCGGTGGCCGGTCTGGCTGGCCTGCCTCTGGGCGCCATGGGTGGACGAGCGGTTCGTGATCGCGGTGCCACTCGCTTTGCTTTGCCGGTACCTGCTGCGCTGCCGGGACACCGGGGAGCCACCCCTGCGTCCGTTCCTGAAGCAGGAGGTGCTGGCGCCGGCCGGACTGACGGCGGCCTTCGTGTTGATCCGGCTGGGGATGCTCTCCGGGCATTCCGATCCCAACGCCACGATCTCGGGCTACCTGGGCAACCTGCACATCTCCGCCACGCCGTGGAGCCGGATCGCCTATGGCGTCTGGGAGGGATTGCGCGTCGGCTGGCTGTTCGCCGTCGCGGCCATGGTCGGGCGCTGGCCCCGCCGGTGGCATCGGGTGGCGCTGGGCGTCCTCACGGTCGGCGTGATGATCGTGGGTCTCACGACGGCGCAGGACCTCAGCCGCTCGATGATGCTCGTGGTGCCGACGGCCATGCTGGGGGCGATGGTGCTCCACGGGGCCCGTCCCCGCTGGCTGCCGGGAGTGCTCCAAGGCGGTGCCGCGGCGGCGTTGCTGCTGCCGGCCCACCTGGTAATGACGAACTCGGTGAATCCCGTGTCGAGCCTCTATCGGGAGCTGGCGTCGCTGCAGAGTCCGCCGCCGGCGATCATGCCGGAACTCTTCGAGCTGCGCGGCATCCGCGACATGGAACAGGGCAACGTCAAGCAGGCCCTTGAAGACTTGAGCCTCGCCATCCGCCTCGCACCCGACCCCGCGCCGGCCTGCCGGCAGCGGGGCGTGCTCTTCGCGAGCGCCGGCCAGTGGGTCGAGGCCCGCCGGGACTTCGACACCATGGTGAAGTATGAACCGCGGAATCCGGACGGCTGGTTCCTGCGTGCCCAGGCGGATCTGGCCCTGCGCGATCCCGTGGCCGCCAAGGCCGACCTGCAGCAGGCGCTGGCGGTCGCGCCTGACGGCTGGGCCGATCGGGCGGACGTGAGGCGGTTGCGGGCCCGGCTGGAGCCATGAGCGGGCGGGCAGGGGTCTGATTCCCGACGCCACCAGTCGGTGCGCAACCGCGACCTTACCGCCGCGGCATCGACGCGGCTGCCCCGGTTCCGGTGGTGAATAAATCCCGGCCGGCGGCGAGCCCAGAGCGCAATCCGCGCAAAAAAAGCGGCGCCGGCCGCAGGACCGGCGCCGCAGAGCCATCAGAGGAGAGTCCGCCCGTTACAGGTCGAAGGTGACCGTAAAGATATACTGGGCGGGATCCATGATGCGATAGGAGTTGATCGTGCCGTCCGGGTCCGCGGCGACTCCCTGCAGCCGGATTTTGTCCCCCAGGTTTTTCACGTTGAACTGGACCGTCATCGGAACGCGCCCGGAG
>JBJKRD010000133.1:0-7168 GCA_046704925.1 Opitutaceae bacterium
TGAGGGCGATCTCGGTGGTGCCGCCGCCGATGTCCACGATCATGTTGGCGGCCGGTTCCTCGACCGGCAGGCCCACGCCGATCGCCGCGGCCATCGGCTCCTCGATGGTGAGCACCTCGCGGGCGCCGGCGTGCGTCGCCGACTCCTTCACCGCGCGCTTTTCCACCTCGGTGATGCCCGAGGGAATGGCGATGATCACGCGCGGCGCCACCCGGAAGGACGTGCTGTGGACCTTGCGGATGAAATAGCGCAGCATGGCCTCCGTGATGTCGAAGTCCGCGATGACGCCGTCCTTCATCGGCCGGATGGCCTGAATATTGCCGGGCGTGCGGCCGAGCATGCGTTTCGCTTCCTCACCGACGGCCAGGACCTTGCGGGTCGACGTGCTGATGGCGACCACTGAGGGTTCGCGCAGGACAATGCCCTTGTCCTTCACGTACACCAGTGTGTTCGCCGTGCCTAGGTCGATCCCGATGTCGTTGGAAAAGTAACCAAACAATTTGCTGGCCATGTCGTTAGGGGGGAAGCGGCGGCAGGGTGGCCGAAGGAAAGCAATCGGCGGGGTCGAAAATTGTCAAAGGTATTCCGGGTCCGGACCCGGTTGGCGGCCAGAAACTTGGGCACGGGCCGCCCGCTGAGGATGCGCTTGACCACCGGCGGTTTCGGGACGTTCTCGAGCTTGGGCTTCAGCGGGGAATCCCTCCATGCCGGGTATCGAATTCATCCAGGATCTGGCGGTGGTCATCACGGTGGCCGGGGTGGTCGGCTGGGTCTGCCATCGGTTGCGCCTGTCGGTGGTGGTCGGCTACCTGGTCGCGGGCATGGTGGTCGGGCCGTATACCCCGCCCTTTTCGCTGGTGCACGACACCGCGCGGATCGCGACGCTGGCCCAGGTCGGTCTGGTCTTCCTGGTCTTCTCCATCGGCATGCGGCTCAGCCTGCGCCGGCTGCGCCAGCTCGGCCTGCCGCTGCTGATCGCGACGGTGGCCAGCGCGGTGATCGTGTTCAACCTTGTCCGTCTGGCCGGGGCGGTGCTGGGCCTCCATGCGACGGGGAGTTTCTTCCTGGCGAGCATGCTGATGATCTCCAGCTCCGCGGTGATCAGCAAGGTGCTGACCGATGGCGGGGTGACCCACGAGAAGTTTGGGCAGCTGGCCACAGGGATGGCGGTGCTGGAGGACGTGGTGGCGGTGGTGATGCTGACCCTGCTGAGCTCTTACGTGCAATTCGGGCGGGGCGGGGCGGTGCCCCTGGGCGGGACGCTGGGCCGGATGGGCGCGTTTGTGGTGCTGGCGGGCGTCGGCGGCCTGCTGTTGGTGCCGGGGCTGCTGCGCCGGTTGAGTGTCAGCGCGGCCGAGGAATTGCAGACGCTGGTGGTCACCGGCCTGCTGTTCACGATGGCGCTGCTGGCCCAGCGCGCCGGCTACTCGCTGGCGCTGGGAGCCTTCCTGCTGGGGGCGATCGTGGCCGAAACCCCGCACCGGACCCAGGTGGACCGGGCGTTCGAGGGCATGCGGGATGTGTTCAGCGCCGTCTTTTTCGTGGCCATCGGGATGCAGATCGACGGCCGCGAACTGGGCGCCCAGGCCGGGCTGATTGTCGGCGTGGCGGCGCTGGCCATCGTGGTGCGCGCCTTCGCCGGCACGCTCGGCTTTGTCGCCACCGGCACCGACGCCAAGGTGGCGATGCGGGTGGGCCTGGCGGTGACGCCGATCGGCGAATTCTCCTTCATCATCGCGCAAATGGGGGTCGCGGCCGGCGCGGTGCCGAAGCGGTTCTACCCGCTGGCGGTCGGCGTGTCGCTGCTCACGACCCTGGCCGCCCCGATGCTGACGCGGAATTCCGACGCGGTGAGCACCTGGTTGGTGGCGCGCCAGCCGGGTTTGCTCAAGGACTGGATTGACTACTACCAACGGATGTTGGAGCGGCTGCGTCTGCGCGCCCGGCGCAATCGCCTGTGGCAGCTGAGCCGGCGACGGTTGTGGCAGATCGCGGTGGAAGTGCTGTTCGTGAGCGGCCTGCTGGTGTTCTCCGAGCGCTTGTTTGGCGTGGCCGAAAGCCACCTCGGGCGCGGCTGGCTGTTCCCCCATGACCTCGAGACCCTTTTCTGGTCGGGATTGATTCTGGTGACCCTGGCGCCACTGGTGGCGATCTGGCGCAATCTGTCGGCGCTGGCCCTGCTTTATGCGGAGGTCTCCACCGGCGGCACCCAGCGGGCGGCCCTCCTGCGCCCCGTCGTGGAGACGGCATTGAAGGCGTTGGCCGGGGGCGCCGTGTTCCTTTGGCTTTCCGCCGTGGTGCCGCTGGGTGGCTTTGCCCGGTGGCTGCTGGCCGCGCTCACGGCGGTGGCGGTGGTGGCGCTGGTGGTGCTGTGGCGACGGCTCATCTACTGGCACAGCGAGGTGGAGGTGGAATTGGGGGAGATTCTCCGAACTGCCGGCGGCAAGGGTTCCGGCACGACCGCGCCGTGGGTGGGATCGCAGGACGAATGGCACCTGAACATCTCGGAATGCGTCCTGCCCGATCTCGCCGACTGCCGCGGCCGCACGCTGGAGGCGCTGGCCCTGCGGGCCCGCTTCGGCTGCTCGGTGGTGGGCATCGAGCGCCAGGGATTCATGCTCGCCAATCCCGCCCCGGCGACGGCGGTTTTTCCGCGGGACCGGATCCTGCTGCTCGGATCGGCCGGCCAGGTGGCGGCCGCCAAACGCCTGCTGACCGCAGTCTCCCCCCACGAGGCGGCCGGGGCCGGCATCGACGAGGTGCGGATGGAGGCGATGGTCGTGCCGGCCCAAAGCCGGTGCGCGGGCGGCACGCTGGCTTCGCTCGAGCCGCAACGGCGGAGCGGCATCCAGATCGTGGGCATCAATCGGGACGGGCGGCGGATCCTCAACCCCGGCTCAACCGAGGTGCTGCAGGCCGGCGACGAAGTGCTGGTGCTCGGCAGCCCGGGACAAATCGCCGGCTTCCGCGCGGGCCTGGAAGAGGGCGCCGATCAGACGGAGGGGGCCCCCGGTTGAGCCGCGTTCCGGCGCGGACCGCCGGAACGGAAACTCACTCGTTGCCCCGACCCGAACGCCGGCGCGGACGGGGCCCGCGATCGACGGCCCCGTCCGCTTCGTCGTCGTCCGGGTCACCGTCTTCGGCGTCCTCCTTCTTTCGCCCCTCAGCCTCCGCGTCCTCTTTCTCCTCCCCTTCCTCGTCCTCGTCCCACTTGAGTGATTCGTCGTTCTTTAGGCGCTCTTCATCCTCCTCGTCGAGCGCCGGCAGGTCTTCGTCGTCCAATTCGTCCTCCTTGGCCGCGGGGCGCCGACCCTCCTCCTCTTCCTCGCCACCCTCCCAGCCGGCCGGCGTGTAATCGAGGACGTCCGTGATTTCCGTGAACACGTGCACGGCCTTGCCCTCCATGAAATCGACGTTGCGCGCCTCGCGGATCTCATCCTCCACCTCGTCGACGCTGAGCTGCTGCTCGAAGTCGAACAGGTCATTGAGCATCTTCACCCGGATGCGGGTGACATGATCGAGGAAATCCGCATAGGGTCCGTTTTCCTCGTCGAGCAGGTCGGGCAGGGCGAACAGCTTGTCCTCCGATTCGAACAGGGAGTCCTTCACCCGGACCAGGCGTACCCGCCCGTTGCCCAGGTCTTTTTCGATGCGGAAGGGTATGAAGGCGACCTCCATGACGTCCTGATCGAAGCCGTATTCGCGCATCGGTTCGAGCAGGTCGATGACATGCTGCACCTGGCGCGGGTCGATGATGCTCAGGCCGTCGACGTCCCAGCGCACAGGGTCGCTCACCTCCTCGACCCACCAGTTGTGGTCATCGCCGAGCCGGACAACACACCATTCGAGTTTGGAACTGGATTTGGCCATGGGGGAATTGCGAGTGGCAGCGTCTGTTTTCGTGCACCAAAAAGCGCGCTTGGCATCGGAGTCAATCCCGCAACGCAAAAAAATCGGGCCCCGCCGGCGAGGCTGCCTCCTTCCGCGTTCCGGGTCGGGAAATCGGTGCGCAGGTTGTGTCGGCGCAGGCAGAAAACAAGCACAAAATCCGGGCCCGCCCGGCGCGGGGCGGACTTGTGTTTTTGGGGGGCAGGCCGCACCTTCGCGGCCATGGGTTTTCTCTACGAACGGCTCGTCCGGCCCCTGCTGTTCCGGCTGGATCCGGAGGTCGCCCACGAGCGGGCGGTGCGGGCGATGGCCCTGCTGGGCGGGTGCGCGCCGGCACGGCGCCTGCTGGAGCTCGGGTGCCGGGCCGCCGCGGCGCCGCAACGGCCGATCGCGTGCCTCGGCCTGCGGTTCCCCAATGCGGTGGGTCTGGCGGCGGGGTTTGACAAGAACGGCGCGGCCTGGCGCGGGGCGGCGGCCCTGGGCTTCGGCCACGTGGAGATTGGCACCGTGACGCTGCTGCGCCAGCCGGGCAACGAGCGCCCGCGGGTGTTCCGCTACCCCGGGCACGAGGCGGTGATCAACCGCATGGGTTTCAACAATGTAGGCGCCGAAGCCGTGGCCCGCCGGCTCGCCCGCCGCGCTCCGCCGGGCCGACGGCGCATTCCGCTGGGCATCAACCTCGGCAAGTCGCGGGCGGCCCCGCTCGACCGGGCCACGCAGGACTACCTCGGAAGCTTCGAACTGCTGGCCGATCATGCCGATTACCTCGTCATCAACGTCAGCAGTCCCAACACGCCTGATTTGCGCCGGTTGCAGGAGGATCAATGGCTGCGGGAGTTGTTGCCGGCCCTGGTGAATGCGAACCGTGCCCGGACAGTCGCCGGCCGGCCGCGCCGCCCGCTGCTGCTGAAGATCGCGCCGGACCTCAGCTTCCGCCAGATCGACACCGTGCTGGCGGCGCTCCTTGAATTCGGCCTCGACGGCCTCATCGCCACCAACACCACCTTGGCGCGGCCGGGGCCGTTTGGCGCCATCCGCGAGGCGGGCGGCCTGAGCGGCCGGCCCCTGGCGGCGCGTGCAACCGAAATCATCAACTACATTTTCCGGGCCACAGGGGGAAGGCTCCCGATCATCGCCTCCGGGGGCATCGTCGACTCCGTCACCGCCGGTGAGAAACTCGATGCCGGCGCCACCCTGGTGCAGATCTACACGGGCCTGATCTACCGCGGGCCGTTTTTCGCCCGCGATCTGGCGCGCGGCCTCCGGACCCGGCAGGATCCGATCTTTGGCTTTTGACCGCCCGGCCCGCGGGTGAATCAAATCACCCAGTCGGCGCCGTCCTTGAGGTCGCCCGCGGAGATGACCGCCGTCTCCTTCTTCCGCCGCGGCCGGACGACCAGCCCCGTGTCGCGGTTGTAGACGATGCTGTGGGGCGGTACGGACTGGCCGACCAGCCAGACGTTGCCGGCGATGATGGAGTGGGCGCCGATGCGGACGTCGCCGCCGAGGATGGTGGCGTGGGCGTAGATCGTCACATGGTCCTCGACGTCGGGATGGCGTTTCACGCCCTTGACCGGGTTGCCCTCGGGATCGAGCTCGAAGGATTTCGCCCCCAGGGTGACGCCTTGGTACATTTTGACATATTCGCCGATGGCCGCGGTTTCGCCGATCACCACCCCGGTGCAGTGATCGATGAAGAAATGCGACCCGATCCGGGCGCCGGGGTGAATGTCGGCGCCGGTCCGTTCGTGGGCGTACTCGGTGAGCATGCGCGGCAGCAGGGGCACCTCCAGCTCGTACAGGACGTGGGCGATGCGCTGGAGGGAAATCACGAGCACGCAGGGATAGGCGAGAATGATCTCTTCGACACTGCGGGCGGCGGGGTCGCCGTGGTAGGCGGCGGTCACATCGGTCTGCACGATCCGCCGGATTTCGGGCAGGCGGCCCAGCAGCTCCATGGCCAGTTCCTTGGCGCGGCGGGCCGGTTGCGGATCGCGGACGAAGCGCAGGCTCTTGGCCACTTCGGTGGTCAGCCGGTCCGCGATCTCACCGAGGCGGCGCTCGGTGAGAGCGGTCATGCTGCGCCGGGTGACGGGATTCTGCTCGAAGTACCCCGGGAACAGCACGTGCATGAGGTCAGAGGCCAGCCGGTTGACCGATTCCTCGGAAGGCAGGTTGTTGCCGTCGAAATGGTTGATGCCGCCGAGGGTCACATACGACGTCAGCAGGGCCTGTTTGACGGGATCAAGCGACATGGTGGATGGGCTACCTATCGCGAGGAAACCGCTGAGGTCAAACCGGATAACGGCCTCCCCGGGGCCGGGACCCGTGCGAAAGGCGCTGGCGGGTGGAGATCTGCCGCGATCGGGGCGGTCGAGCTTTGACGCCGCCGTGCTCCTGATCTCCCGCTCCTTGGTGAAGATCCGAAGGATGGTGCTCAGGGCGGGACTCGAACCGTCTTTCCGCCGCGAAGCTAAGTTCCGAGAAAACGCGGACTTAGTTGAAGGTTAATGTCTTGAGACTGGCAGCAAGTTGCATCGCCTCGCGAAAAAGTGAAGGCAAAAGTGGGAGTCTTGGCAACCTATGGGCATCCTTGTCTGAAGGGCGTACCGATTCGATTGCCGACGATGACTAACCAAGTCGAACCTGCCTCGCTGATGATTCGGACCGGGTGTCCGCCCGCGGCTTAAGCAGTTCCGTCGGAGGTTCAGAGTGAAATTCGCCTGATGTTTCGTAATAGATGGTTCCAGCCGTTGCGCTCGGGCTCGTCAATGCCCGCAGGGATTGCTACGCCGCGCGGAACAGACCTACCCAGAAAGAGGGCCGACGCTCGTCGACCCAAGGGGTCTCGTCCGGCTCTACGGTCATCTCGGGCAATGAAAAATGCGGCTGTTCCACCGGCGTAAACGGGCGTAGGTGCAGGTCGTCGGGAAGATTGAAGTAATTGAGAAACCACTTCGTGTTTCTGATGGCAGCGTCAACCTGAAGGCGACGAGCTTGGTTTGTGGCGTAAAGTTCGTCGATCGCGTAACGCTCCGGGCACCCTGCCAGCAGACTCGCGACTTGCGCCAGACTGAGAGCAAGTTCCGAATATAAGTGCGTGATGGGTTCGATATCGAACTTGATGAACCGGTCCTCATGAATTCGCAAGAGCTTCTGCATGAGCAAGTCCACCGGATGCATAACGGTGATTCCGGGCAGAAAAGGGATCGGAATCAGCCTCGAGCGCCACCCGGCAAGCAGCACCTGGGGTTTATCCAAGGCTTCAGCGGGATAGAGG
>JBJKRD010000134.1:0-9465 GCA_046704925.1 Opitutaceae bacterium
GAGGGTGATGTCTTCATAATGCTGCGGCGTGTCGGGGCGCAGCTTCAGGGTGAGCATCGTCGCGTGCCCGCTCACGGTGCAGTGCCGCACGGTCACATTTCGCCCCACCGTGGCCTCGCTGCCGCAGGTGAGCAGACCGTTGCCTTCGCCCACCTCCACGTCCTCGACCAGAATGTTCTCCACCGGCGGGCTTTGCATGTCGCGATCGGCCTGCGGTCCCTTGCTGCCCTTGAGCGCGATGTCGTCGTCATTGGTCGAAATGTAGCATTTCCGGATGGTGACGTTCTGCGAGCTGTCGACGTCGATGCCGTCGGTGCTCGGGCCGCGCAGGTGCAGCCGGGCGCCGCTGGGGAGTGTGATCCGCAGCCCCTCGACCGTCACGTCGCGGCAGGCATAGAGGTGCAGGTTCCAGAATCCCGAGTCCTGCAACTGGAGGCCGGAAATCCGCACGTCTTGGCATCGGTCCATGATCATCAGCCGCGGCCGCTCGACCTCGAGGTTGGTGCAACGGGGATTCTCCTTCCGGCGCTGCCAGAACGCCCGCCAGAACGGCACCCCGTTGCCGTTCAGGACGCCCGGACCGGTGATCCGCACCCCGTCGAGCTGCTGCGCGTTGACCAGGGCCATCGGCCATGGCGTGAAGTGCCCCTCGATCCGGGTCTCGCGCTTCGGATAGTCCGCGATGTTCGTGGATCCCAGCAGCACCGCCCCTTCGTCGAGGTGCAGCGCGACACCCTGCTTCAGGAAGATGGATCCGCTGAGAAAGGTGCCCCGGGGGATCTCCACCACGCCGCCGGTCTTCGCCGCCGTGTCGATGGTCCGCTGGATCGCGGTCGTCACCAGCTTCGTGCCATCGCCGATCGCGCCGAAATCGGTCACGACGAAGCGCCGGCCGGCCGGCGCCTGCGCCCACCCGGACGCGAAGGAGAGGAGCCAGGCAAGGACGAGATGGACCGGGAAGCGGCGAGGATGAGCGGCGTTCATGGACCTCCAATTTCCGCAGGCGCTGGCGTAACTCAAACCTTCCGCGCCAACAGGAGCCTTGGGATCATGAGTGGACTCTGCCGCCCAGCGGTGACGTTTCAGCAGGTAGTCCGCATCAGCCCGGCGCCAGAGGAACCGGTTCGAATCCCAAGCTCAACCTCCACCCGGAGTCATCCGGGCGGGCGTGGCCAGGCGCGCAGAACCCGTGAAGTCGGGGCGTGATGGAACGTCGCGAACCGAGGGGGCGCTGAACCCGTGGGTAATCCCCCGTCCGGCAAGCCGTCCATGTCTCCTTGTTTCCGGTTGGTTCCTTGGGCAACCTCGGCGGCAAATGAATGCGAAGTCCGCTTCGTCTGCAGCCGCCGATGCCCCCGCCGGCCGGCGTTTTGTCAACCAGACCGTGGTCATCACCGGCGCCAGTCGCGGCATCGGCCGCGGTCTTGCCCTGCGTTTTGCGCAGGAGGGCGCGAATCTTGTCGTGGCGGCCAACGAGCCCGCCGTGCAGGCGGTCGCCGCCGAGCTGGGCGCGCTTGGCGTCCGGGCGGTGCCCGTGGTCTGCGACGTCACCAACAAGGCCGAGGTCGACCGCCTCTACGATCGCGCGGTCACGACCTTCGGCGCGGTCGATGTCTCCATCCAGAATGCGGGGGTCATCACCATCGCCCGGTTGGAAAACCTGTCCGAGGCGGATTGGGACCGCGTCATGGCCGTCAACACCAAGGGGGTCTTCCTCTGCTGCCAGGCGGCGGCGCGTTGCATGCGACCCCGGCATTCCGGCCGCATCATCAACACGGCCTCCGGTCAGGCACGGCAGGGATTCATTTATACACCGCATTATGCCGCCAGCAAATTCGGGGTCGTCGGCATCACGCAGAGCCTGGCCAAGGAACTCGCCCCGGACGGCATCACGGTCAACGCAGTCTGTCCCGGCATCATCGACACCGACATGTGGACCTACAACGACGCCGCATGGGGCAAACTGCTGGGGGACTACCAACCGGGCGAGTTAATGAAGGCCTGGGTCAAGGGCATCCCGATGCAGCGGGCGGGCACGCCTGCCGACGTGGCCGGTCTCGTCTCGTTTCTCGCCTCGGTTGATGCCGCCTATATCACGGGCCAGACCATAAATGTGGATGGAGGTCTGATCATGTCCTGAGCCGACCCCGGGTCATGGAAGCATCGGTGCCCGAGGAGGGCCCCGTCCGGCGTCGTTGGTGGAGTGAAACCTGACGCAACGCCGTGGGGTCTGGGCACGTTAAGCGGGACAAAATCGCGGCGGATCGCCTGGTGATTGCCGGCTTGCGGCAGGCTGATCGCATGGACTGCCGTACCGACGGCATGCAAGCGGTGGCACCAGTCATCTGCGGCGCTGCCGCAGCAGGGAAGGGCGCCGGCGCATGCAGGCAGGACCATCAGGGGAAGCGTCGGAGCGCGCCGGGCTGGAGATGACCGCGGCTTAGAATACCGCAGGAAATGGCAGTTAATGCGGAAGAACTGATGCGAAAGATAATATAGCATAATAATGAGCGCCAACCGGCCGCACCCCAACGCATCACCCAGCTGCTTCACGGCCCTTCTCCTGAAGTTTTTCTTCATCTGCCCCCATGGTCCGATTTCCTTCGTGCCTCAGTTTCATTTTCGGCAGGCGCGGTGTCTTCCCGAACCGGGCGGCGGCGCAGGGGCGCCGGACTCCGTGGCAACGGCGAACCGGACGGGGCCGGGCTGACGCACGGCACGAATGCCGGCGCGCCGGGCTCGGGGCACCTTCGAAACGCCTTGGATTTCGAGTCCGCCCTGTTGGATACACAGGGGCAGACACGCTCGACGGTGGGATGAGTGTCCGGCCGCCCGCGCGCTGAACCGGCTTTGCACACCCGCAACACCTTCCCTGCCACCGCATGAGTCAACGGTCTTCCGCCCCACCTGCCGAACAATCGGCCGTCACCGCTCAGCAGTGGAAATGGTCCGCCCTTGCCGGCATGGCGTCCTACCTCGATGCGGGCTCCATTGTCGCGCTCGGCGCGGGCCTGGCGCTCTTCCAAACGGAACTGCACCTCAGCGACGGCGCCGTGGGGGCGCTCGCGGCGATCGGCCCGAACGCGCTCGGCTGCGCCATCGGCGCGCTCGGGGGCGGCCGGCTGGGGGATAGGCTCGGTCGCAAGCGCATCTACCAATACGACCTGATAGTCTACGCGGCGGGCATCCTGCTCATCGCCCTCGCCGTGAACCACGCGATGCTGTTCCTCGGCACCTTCATCGTCGGCGTGGCGGTCGGCGCCGATGTGCCGACCTCGCTGGCCCTCGTGGGCGAGCTGGCCCCGGCCGGCGCGCGCGGCAAGCTGCTGGGGTTCACCCAGGTCGCCTGGTGTCTCGGGCCCGTCATCGTCCTGTGGATGGCGGTGGCCCTCGCGCCGCTCGGGTTGTTCGGGATCCGGATCGTCTTTCTTCAGCTCTTCGTCGTTGCCATCGTCACCTGGGCCCTGCGGCGCGGCCTGACCGAATCGGTCCGCTGGAGCGAGGCCGCCAAAAAAACGCCGGCCGGGCGCCAGCAGGTCCGGGCGTTGTTTTCCGGCGGGAACCTGCGCGCGCTGGTCTGGACCGCCACGATCTACCTGTTCTGGAACCTGGCGGCCGGCACCGCGGGCATCTTCAATCCCTACATCATCCGCACCCTCGGCGCCGCCAGCCAGGCCGCCAGCGTCGGCCTGTCCAGCGCCTCCTTTGTCATTTCGATGCTCGTGACCATCACGGTCTTCATGCGGTTCTCGGACCGCAGCCACCGGGTGCGCCGGCTGATGTGGGGCATCGGCTCGATCATGCAGATCACGGCGTACTGCCTCTACCTGGTGCTGCCGTTCAGCATTCCGACGATCGTCGCCAACATCATCCTGTTCGCCACCGCCTCGGCGCTGTCGGGCGAGGCCTTCTACAAGGTGTTCAGCCAGGAGCTGTTTCCCACCATGCTGCGCGGCACCGCCCAGGGTTTCACCTTCGGCCTGGCGCGCACCATCCTCGGCCTCTGGAGCTTCTTCGTGCCCGTGCTGGCCCGGGCCGGCATCGGGAAAGTGGCGGCGTTGCTGACCGTGTTTCTCGTGATCAGCAGCGTGGTGGGGTTCTTCTTCATGCCCGACACCTCCGGCAAGTCGCTGGAGCAGATCGAGGCCGAACGCGCCCGGAAATGACGGATTTCACGATATTCCGGCGGCCCGGCCGATATCCGGTCGATCCACCCGCCGGGCGGCCGTCCGGTGGAATGATTTTTCCGCGGGCCACGCTGCCACCACCGCTTCCGCCCACGTCATGAATCCTCTGGCCCGGCCCCGTCTGACCTGCCTCCTCGTCGCCCTGCTGGCATCCGCGGGCGGGCTCGTCGCGGACAACGGGATTCCCTGGCAGCCGTTCAGCATCGAGTACCCGGACAAGGGGACGTCACCAGTCGACCTGTCGTCCCTGCCCGGCACCCAGCCGGCCGGCCAGGGGGGCTTCATCACGGTGAAGGACGGGCACCTGGTCCATCCCGACGGCAGCCGTTTCCGCATCTGGGGCGTCAACCTCACGGGCTGGACCCGCGGCGCCACGAATCTGCCCCCCAAGGATCAGGCGGAGAAATGGGCCCGCATCCTGGCGTCGATCGGCGTCAATTGCGTGCGCTTCCACTTTCTGGACATGCGGACCCGGACGCCGGCGGAGCAGGCCAAGCTTGAGCAGCAGCGCCTCAAGGCCGCCGCGGAAGGCTATCGATTCAAGGTCCCACCCACGGGCCTGATCGACGGCACCAAGGACACGACCACCGATTTCGATCCGGTGGAAGTCGACCGTCTCGACTATTTCATCTACGAGCTGAAACGGGCCGGGGTCTATTCGAACCTGAACCTGAACGTCGGCCGGACCTACAAGCCGGGCGACCATGTCCCGGACTCGGACACGGTGCGCCTGTGGAAGGGCTTCACCTACATCGGCGCGCGGCTGATCGAGCTGCAAAAGGACTACGCGAAACGCCTGCTTACGCATTTCAATCCCTACACCCGGACCCGCTATTGCGATGAACCGGCGATCGCGACGGTCGAGATCGTGAACGAAAACTCGATCTATGAATTCTGGTTCCGCAACTGGCTGCGCGGCGAACTGACGCCGGAGCATCCGGCCTACCAGCTCGATTTCACCCCCTTCTACGCGCACCAGCTCGACGAGATGTATCAGGCATGGCTGGCGGCGCACCGGACGCCGCAGCAGATCGCCGAGATCCGGCGGGAGGCCGGGGTCGCCCCGGGCGCGCCCGTGCCCCGGCTGCGCCGCGGCGACTTCAGCGTGGCGCCCAAGCTGCGCTTTTACGCCGAGGCCGATTTTCTCGGGGACGTCGAGCGGACGTTCTTCACCGACATGTCCGGCTACCTCAAGCACGACCTGGGCGTGAAGTCGCTGGTGATCGGCAACGCCGACCACACCTACTGGATCCCCAACCAGCCGATGCTGCGCGCCAACAGCCGGCTCGATTACGTCGACGCCCACGTCTACTGGCAGCACCCGGCCATCTGGGGCCGGCGGGACACGCCGATGGTCGACGATCCCCTCCACTCGACGATCGTGAAGCTCGCCCGCTCGCCGATGGTGGGGAAGCCCTTTGTCGTCAGCGAGGTGAACCATCCCAACCCGAACGAATATGCCGCCGAGATGATCCCCCTCCTCGCGGCCTACGCGAGCTTTCAGGATTGGGACGGCATCTACTTCTACACCTTCGAACCCAAGGCGCTCGCCGGCTGGCAGGACGATGTCGCGGACGAGTTTGATATCACGCTCGACCCGGTGAAGCTGCCGCAGATGCGGATGGGGGCGCTGCTGTTCCGGCGCGGGGACGTCGCCCCCGCGCGGCAGGTCGTCACGCGCAGCTACTCGCACGAGCAGGTGAACGAGGCCATGCGCCTGCCCGAGTCCGCGCGGCCGTATTTCACGCCCGGGTTCCCGGTCGCGACCGCGCTGCTGCACGGCAACCGCATCCGCACGCTCGAGGGCGCGCCAACCGGCCGGTTCGGACCCAACCCGCCGGCGCCGTACGTTTCCGACACCGGCGAGCTGGCCTGGTACCTCGACCCGGGCCGACACGGCGTCGTGACGATCGCCTCGCCCCGCTCGCAGGCGCTCGTCGGTTTTGTGCGGGACAACGCCGGCCGCACCACCCGGCACCTCGCGGCCGAGATCAAGAACGACTTTGCCGCCATCACGCTGACGTCACTGACCGCCGAGCCCATCCAACGCTCGGACCGCCTCCTGCTCACCGCCTGCTCCCGCTGGCAGAACACCGGAGCGAAATGGAACGACCGCCACACGCTGTGGGCCGTCTGGGGCCACGGACCCACGTTGATCGAACCCGTGACCGGCTGGCTGATGTTGCGCGAACTCGACGGCGCCGTCGCCGTGAAACTGATCCCGCTCGACGGCGCCGCCCGGCCCATCGGCGAACCGATCATGGGCCGCCGGATGGAGGACGGCTGGGAAATCCCTCTGGGTTCACCCGCCACCGTCCAGTATCTGATCGACGTCGTGCGCTGACGGCAATGACTGCCCCGCCAAAGGCCATTGGGTATTCGGCCGCGACGCCGTCGGCCGACGGACCCTCTGGCCGACCAAAGCCGCCCGGCGGCCGAACCACGGCTCCCGCATCCGCCAACCGCCTTCCTCTCCCCATGTCTCGAACCGCGATCCGCCGCCCGCGACTCACCGTCGCCGACCCCCGTTGCGAGGGCCTCACCGAAGCCCCGGTGATCGACACCGTTTCGCCACGGTTTTCGTGGCGGCTGGAGACGTCCGCCCGCGACACCCGGCAAACCGCCTGGCAGCTTCGCGTCACCGAGGTCGACGCCGCCGGCCGGCCGGTGGCGAAGACGATGCGGTCGCCGCGGATCGCGTCCGCGGAGACGCAGTGGGTGGTCTGTCCGGGTTTCACGGCGCAGGCGCGACGCACCTAAGCCTGGCAGGTGGGGGCATGGGACAATCACCGCGGCGTCAGCCGATGGAGCCGGGCGCAGGTGTTCGGCACGGGCCTGCTCGGGGCGGAATGGCCGGCCGACTGGATCGGCGACGGCCGGCTCGTCAAGCGTGGCCAGACCATGCCGGCGCGCTACCTGCGCGGCACCTTCCGGGTGACGCGGCGGCCGGTGCGGGCCCGCTTGTTCCTCAGCGCGCACGGGCTCGCCGAGCCGTGGCTCAACGGCCGCGCGGTAACGTCGGATCTGTTCGTGCCCGGCTGGCCCGACTACCGCCAGCGGCAGTTCTATGTCGCCTTTGATGTCACCGCCCTGCTGCGCCGGGGCGAAAACGCCTGGGGCGCGATTCTCGGCGACGGTTGGTACAGCGGCACCCTGCACCCGCTGCACCAATACGGGTCCGAGCCGAGGTTATCGGCTTTCCTCGATCTGACCGGCGCCGACGGCCGGGTGACCACGATTGCGACCGGCCGGGACTGGCGATGGGCCGAGGGCCCGATCCGGATGAACTCGATCTATCAGGGCGAGACCTACGACGCCCGCCGGGCGGACGAGCGCTGGTGCACGGGCGCCGGCGGCGGCTGGCGGTGGCGGCCGGTCAGCGTCCGGCCGGCCGCACGCGTCTACCCGACCTATACGGCGCGCCTGTCGCCGCCGGTGCGGCGCATCGAGACGCTTCGTCCGGTCTCGCGTCGGGAAGTGAAACCGGGCGTGTTCCTCTACGACCTCGGCCAGAACATGGTCGGCTGGGTGCGGCTGCGGCTGCACGCGCCGGCCGGCCGGCTGATCACCGTGCGCCATGCCGAGATGCTCGACGCCGACGGCAACATCTACACGGCCAACCTCCGCACGGCCGGCGCGACCGCCCGTTATATCGCGAAGGGCGGCGGCCGGGAGATGTGGGAGCCGCGGTTCACCTACTTCGGCTTCCGGTACGTCGAGCTGAGCGGCATCGACCGTCCGGCCGACGATGCCGTCGAGGGCGTCGTCATACACACGGCCCTGCCGCGCACCGGGACGTTCCGCTGCTCGGATCCGTGGCTGAACCGGCTCTATCGCAACACGCTCTGGGGACAGAAGGGCAACTTCCTCGAGCTCCCGACCGATTGTCCGCAGCGCGACGAGCGCCTCGGCTGGTCGGGCGACACGCAGGTGTTCTGCAACACCGCCCTCTACAACCTGGCGGCGGGGCCGTTCTACCGGCAGTGGCTGTTCGCGCTGCGGGACAGTTTCCGCGACGGACCCGGCGGCGGATTCGCCGACACCGCGCCGAACACCGGGCACGGCCACGGCAGCGCGGGCTGGGCGGAGGCCGGATTCATCGTACCGTGGATCACCTGGCTGCACACGGGCGACCGGCGGCTGCTCGAGGAGAGCCTGCCGTCGATCCAGCACGCGATCGAGCTGATGGCGAACGAGTCGCCGGACGGCATCCGCCACAGTCCGGAGGCCTGGGGCGACTGGCTGTCGCCGGGGTTCGACCTCTTCAAGGCTCCGCCGGACTACCGGTTGATCGCCACCGCCCATTTCGCCCACGCGGCCGACCTCGCCGCGCGTATCGCCGACGTCGTCGGCCGGCCCGAACTGGCGGCGCGCAATCGCGCCGTCCGCGACCAGGTCCGGGCGGCCTTCCGGCGCGAGTATGTCGCCCGGGACGGGCGCGTCGCCGGGGACGTTCAAACCTCCTACCTGCTGGCGCTGGCCTACGACCTCGTGTTGCCGCGGCAGCGCGCCCGGGTCGCCGCGCAGCTCCTGCGCACGATCGCGGCCAAGGACAACCATCTCGCGACCGGTTTCCTCGGCACGCCCCTCATCATGCCGGTCCTCACGGCCCTCGGCCGTGCGGACCTCGCCTACACCGTGCTCCAGCAGAAGTCTTTTCCCGGCTGGCTGTTCAGCGTGAAGAACGGCGCCACCACGATTTGGGAACGCTGGGATAGCTGGACGCCCGAGCAGGGCTTCAACCCGCACGGGATGAATTCCTTCAACCATTACGCCTACGGCTGCGTCGTGGAGTGGTTCTACGACACCATCGCCGGCCTGCGGCCCGTGCCCGCAGCGCCCGGCTGGAAGCATTTTCGCATCGTGCCGACGCCGGGCGGCGGATTGACCTCGGCCGCGGCGACGCTGCAAACGCCCCACGGGGCGGCGGCCTCGCGCTGGAAGATCGCCCACGGGCGGATGCGCCTGACCGTCCGCATTCCACCCAACACCCGTGCCGACGTGGAACTGCCGGCCGCCACCGCCCGCGGCATCACGCTCGACGGGGCGCCGCTCCGCCGGGCCACGCGGTCCGGGGGGCGCACGGTGGTGCGCCTGCCCAGCGGCACCTACACCTTCGACCTGCCCGCGCCGGGCGTTTGAGGCCAACCCCTCCCGTCAACGATTTCACCTCTCATGAGAAGAATATTCCCCACCCTGGTCCTGTTCTCCTGCACCTTCGGTCTGCTGTCCGCCGCCACCGTCACCGGCGAGCGCAAACAGTGGCACGACATCCAAG
>JBJKRD010000135.1:0-6660 GCA_046704925.1 Opitutaceae bacterium
ATTCGAGACTGGCTACCCCGATCCGTCCAGCGATGGTCCGTTCGACCCGGCGGGCGTTCCCTTGGGTGGACCTTATCCCGAGCTTCGCAGATTCCCAACTCCGCGTTCCTAGGACGGCTGACTACCGTGGCCTATTTCTGGTTTTCATCCGCAATCGTGGGCGCCTTCTGGTTCCTAGGAGCCGTTTCGAACGGATTTTCTCTCCTTCGAGAGCGCGCTTCCTGTGACGGCATTCACTGGCGCAACCGACACGTCCTGCCGACAGAACCCTGAGTTGGCCCCCTGGCGGACAGGTCTATCTGAAATACGATCTGTCGCTCACCAAAAGGGCGTTATTGGGTTCGCGTCAAAATCTGTGGACTGGTTGGCCCGGATTTCTCACCGTCGGCGGGGAAAAATCCAGGCCAATACCTCAAACGCCGCGGCGCCACCCGCGGGAGGGCGCCGAGGCCTTACGCCTCCTTTTCCGGCACTACAAAGACGAAGGACTGACTGACCTTAGCGCTTACCGGCCGGCCATCCTTCAGAGCGGGCGTGTACTTCCATTTCCTGACCGCGTTGAGGGCGAGGTCGCGGAAGACCCAGTTGCTGGATTTGACCACGACCGGGTTGGCCACGCGTCCGTCGGAGGTGACGGTGAACAGGAGCGTGACCTGCCCCTCGCACTGCTCCTTGCGCAAGTCGAACGGGTAGGCCGGTGCGGGCTGATCGGTGGGTTGCGGAGGCTGGTCGGCGGCGGCCAGCGGGATAAAAGCCGTCGCGCTGAGCGTGGCGGCGAGGACAAGCATGGGGATTTGAAGCGTGGTTTTCATGGGAGACCTTTTGTTGGCAGTTCTCCAATTGCAGGGGGCGTGCCAAAGACCCGCACGCCGCGTAACTCATTGCGTTATAGCGACCACGGAAACCATCTCCAAATCCGCCCCCGCTGGAGGTCGCCATTCCAATCCGGTCACGGGAATAGCCTTTCCCAGCGGTGGGACGGCAGCGGCGGCCGGCGCGCTTCAGTTCACCGAGTGCCGAGGATTCAATGTTTGTCGGCGAGCAGCGCAATCTTGTGGATGCGTGGTGGCTCGGTGAGCAACTCGGCCGCCTTGCTCATCAGTGCCTGGGCGATAGGGCCATCCAGATGGGCTTGGCGACCTGCTTCGGTGTCGAACGTATCGAAGATTCCGTAGGAGCCTTCGTCCTCGGCGAAGGCATACCAGGTGATCGTTTGTTTCTCCTGCCGGGCCAGGGATAGCGCGGACTTCAGGAGCGCTTCAACTTCGCTGCGTTTCTCGGGTTTTGCCTTGAGATGGGCGTAGAGTGCGAGTGTTGCCATGCCCTGAAGGGAGCCAGGATGCCGGATTTTTCAATTGGGAGGGTGCGGCGGAACGATGGCGCCCAAAGGAGGCGGCGGGCCGGGCCCGGGGTCACAAGGCCGGGCCGATTTTCGCTTGTCGTGCCCAAGCGGCGACGACGACGGAAGGGGACGCGATCCGCCTGCATTTTCGCAACGCTGAAGTTGCAGCGAGGCGACTAACGCTGGAACCGAGCCGCAAGCTGCTCGGAGCCGCGAGCCAAGAGTCCGAGATCGGATCCGACGGCAACAAAAACGCAGCCCAGCTCCAGATAGCGGCGCGCCAGTTTCTCGTCGGGGGTTAGGATTCCCACGGGTTTGCCCGCCGCCCGAATCCGCGCGATCGTCCGCTCGATCACAGCGACCACGTCCGGATGCTTGGGATCACCCACATGGCCGAGGGCCGCCGAAAGATCGCCGGGCCCGATGAACAGACCGTCGACGCCCTCAACGGCTGCAATCGCCTCGAGATTCTGCAGCCCCCGTTCATTCTCGATCTGCAGCAGGACGCACAGCTCCTGCTCGCAAACCCGGGGGTATCCTTGAACCCGGCCGTACCGGGAAGCGCGGGGTGCCGCCGAGTAGCCCCGCACACCCTTTGGCGGATACTGGGTCGCCGCGACCGCCGTCCTGGCTTGGTCCGCCGACTCGATGGTGGGGATCAGAAACGTTTGCACGCCGATGTCCAGATAGCGCTTCATCTCAACCGTCGAATTGCACGGGATGCGCACGACCGGATGCGCGGTGCCACCTTGGGCGGCCTGCAACTGGGACAGGACCATCGGCAGCTCATTCGGGGCGTGCTCGGTATCGAGTACGATCCAGTCGAACCCGGCCCCGGCGATGATCTCCACCGTCACCGAACTGGAAAGGATGGACCAAAGGCCGATTTGGCGCTGACCGGACAGGATGGCGCGCTTGAACGTGTTGACGGGAAGTTGCGAGATCATTGGGCCCCTCCAGTTTGCCTCGGGCGGAATCAGAACGGTTTGGAAGTCATTCAGGTTGGTGCGGGGTGGCGCGGTGGGCAACTGGTCTCCAGAGCGTCGCAGGATGTTGGGAGCGTCATCTCTGGCGAGGGACTCGGTCGGCATCCGCCGCCAGGGCACGCATCGGAGAATGGCCGGCGGGCGCAAGCAGTGCGGGGATCATTGGGCGGCCAGCCGCTAGATCGTGACCGGCTTGACCTCGTGATTGGCGAGTGTCTCCAGGGCCCGCACCAAGCCGGAGTGGTCCCAGGCCTTCCCGCCCAGAGCGACGCAACTGTTGAAAAGCTCCTGGCAGGTCGCCGTGTTCGGCAGGCTCATCCCCATCGTCCGCGCCGCGGAGAGGGCGAGATTCAGGTCCTTTTGGTGCAGTTCGATCCGGAAGCCCGGAGCGAAATTGCGCCGCAGGACGCGTTCACCGTGCACTTCCAGTATGCGCGATGCGGCGAACCCTCCCATCAGAGCCGCCCGGACCTTGGCCGGATCAGCTCCGGCCTTCGAGGCGAACAGCAGCGCCTCGCCGACGGCCTCGATGGTCAGAGCCACAATGATCTGGTTGGCGACCTTGCAGGTCTGCCCGTCCCCGTTTCCACCCACGAGGGTGATGTTTTTGCCCATCAGCGCGAAAAGCGGACGGACCGTCGCGAATGCCGCCTCGCTGCCGCCGACCATGATGGTCAGCGTGGCCGCCTTGGCGCCCACCTCGCCGCCCGAAACCGGGGCATCGAGGTATTCGGCGCCAAGTTGGGCGATCCGCTGCGCGAACTGTTTGGTCTCGACCGGCGAGATCGAGCTCATATCGACCACGATCTTGCCCGCGGACAATCCGGCCGCGACCCCCGACGGCCCGAACAGCACCTTTTCCACGTCGGGCGTGTCCGGCACCATGATGAAGATGATGTCGGATTGCCGGGTGACCTCGGCTCCATTCGCACAGATGATCGCCCCCGCCTTGGCCAACGCCTCCGGCACCCGACTTCTGGTGTGCACATGGAGCGTGTGACCGGCGTCCAGAAGATGGCCGGCCATGGGTGTGCCCATAATGCCCAGGCCAATGAATCCAAGTCTGCTCATAGGAAGAACCCTCGTGGTTGCGCTCAGTGCCAGATCAAGTGACCGGACCGGGGTTGAAGAGCACCAGATCGTTCACAATGCTCCAGCGGTCGGCCCAGGTCTTCTTCCGCCCGCTGGCCACTTCAAGAATGAGTTGAAACAAGTCCCAGCCGACCTCCTCGATCGTCGCGTCGCCCGTGGCGATGCGCCCGGCGTCGAGGTCGATCAGGTCATGCCACCTCTCGGCGAGCGCGGTGCGAGTCGCGACCTTGATCACTGGCGCCATCTCGAGGTTGTAGGGAGTGCCGCGGCCCGTCGTGAAGACTTCCAGATTCATGCCGGCGGCCAGCTGCAGGGTGCCGCACACAAAGTCGCTGGCCGGGGTGGCGGCGAAGATCAGCCCCTTCTTCGTTGCCCGCTGTCCCGGCGCGAGGACCTCGACAATGGTGCTGGTGCCGGACTTGACCACCGAGCCCAGCGCCTTCTCGACTACATTCGAAAGGCCACCCTTTATGTTGCCGGGGGTGGGGTTGGCGCTGCGGTCAGCGCGACCGCGCGCAAGATACTGGTCGTACCAGTCCATTTCCCGGATGAGGGCGCGGGCGACGTCGGCGTCGGCCGCGCGCGGTGTCAGCAGGTGGATGGCGTCGCGGACCTCGGTCACTTCCGAGAACATGACGGTCGCTCCGGCGCGGACGAGCAGGTCCGCGGCATAACCGACCGCGGGATTCGCGGTCACGCCGGAAAAGGCGTCGGAGCCGCCGCATTGCAGGCCCACGACGAGCAGGGAGGCGGGCAGGGGCACCCGCTGCCGGCGGTTGAGCTCCGCCAACCGGGTCTCCGCCATCCCGAGGATGGCCGATACCATCGGGTCAAAGCCCTGATGGTTCTCGTCCTGCAACTGGACGATGCCGGCGTCGGCGAAGCCGGCCGCCGTGGCGGAAGGCGGCACCAGGGTCTCCGGCTGGAGTTTCTCGCATCCGAGTCCGACAATCATGGGCGCGCCGCCCAGGTTTGGATTGCGTGCCAGGTTTTGCAGGGTGCGTATCGGGACGATCGCATCAGGGGCATTGATGGCGACGCCGCAGCCGTAGGAATGGTTGAGCGCGATGACGCCATCGACGTGGGGAAAGCGCGGCAGCAATTCGGTCTTGATTCTGGCCACCGCATGGTCGACCACACCGGAAACGCACTGCACCGACGTGCTGATCCCAAGGATGTTTTTGGTGCCGGCGCTGCCATCGGGATTCACGTAGCCGTCGAACGTGTATCCGTCCAGCGGGGCACCCGGGGTGGCGCGTTCCGTCGCCAGGGGCAGATGGTCGAGCGCGGGTGGGGCCGGCAGGCGCACCATCGTCTCCCTGATCCACGACCCGCGCGGGATGGGCTCGTTGGCATAACCGATCACCTGGCCGTATCGGCGGATGGGCTCGCCGGGCGCGAGGTCGGCCAGAGCCACCTTGTGCGCCTGGGGAATCGATTCGCGGATGACGAGGCCGGCGTCGGCTGGCGCCCCGGCGGCAAGACCGCCCGGGCTCACCACGATGGCGACATTGTCGCTCGGCGCGACACGGATGTACGAAGGCGAACGCTTCATGCGGCGACAAGCTCCATGCGTTTGATCTCACCCACGATGAACAAATAACTGAAGATCGTCAGCAACGCGTTGCCGGCGACGTAGAGCAACGCCCCATGGAACGAGCCGGTGCTTTTGACGATGTACCCAATGATGATGGGTGTGGTAATGGCGGCGGTGTTGCCGATGCAATTGAAGAGGCCGCCGGCGAGCCCCACCGCCGCCTTCGGCGAGGTATCGGAGACAATCGCCCAGCCCAAGGCGCCAAAGGCCTTGCCGAAATAGGCCAGGGCCATGAGGGCCACCACCGCCCAGCCCGCGGCGACATAGTTGCAGGAGAAGATGCTCATGGAGATCAGCATGCCGAGCACGACCGGCAGTTTGCGCGCGAACGTCAGGTTGTGTCCACGGCGGAGCAGTCGATCGGAGACCACTCCGCCCGTGATGCCGCCAAGAAACCCGCAGATCGACGGTATCGGGGCGACGAACCCGGCCTGGAGAATCGACATATGGTGTGCCTCCACGAGGTACACCGGAAACCAGGTGACGAAGAAATACGTGATCGCGTTGATGCCGAACTGCCCGAGGTAGATGCCGACGAGCATCCGATTGCCGAGCAAATCGCGCAAGTACCGCCATTGAGGGGGCGTGCGACGCTGGTCCATCCCCGCGAGGCCGCCTCCGCGTTCGATGTAGCGCAGCTCTTCCGGCGTCATCGCCGGGTGCCGGGTTGGCGGCAGGAGCATCCGATGGCACACGAAGGCCAACAGCAGCACGAGGCCGGCGACGGACACGAAGACCCAGTGCCAGCCGAAATGGAAAACAATCCAGCCGAAGATCGGGGCGAAAAGGACCATCGAAAAATACTCGCCGGAATTGAAGACAGCCGAGGCGGTGCCGCGCTCATGGGCCGGGAACCACGCGGTCACAATGCGGCTGTTGGCCGGAAAGCAGGGCGCCTCGGCCATGCCGACGAGAAAGCGCAGGATGAACAGCACGACCACGGCCGCTGTGGCTCCCAGCAGGGCAACTCCGGATTGCAGGCCGGTGAACAGAGCCCAAGCCAGCAGCGCGGTCACGTACACCGCGCGCGAGCCAAAGCGATCGAGCAGCCATCCGCCGGGCAGTTGCGCCAGCACGTACGACCAACCGAACGCGGAAAAAAGATAACCCAATACCACGGGATCCAAATGGAGGTCCGCAGCAATGGCCGGCCCGGCGATGGAGATCGTGGACCGATCCGCATAGTTAACCGCGGTGGTGATGAAAAGCACCAGCAGGACCCAATAGCGGAGTCGGCCTTTTCGGGGTGAGGGGTCGGCAATCACGGAGGTGGCGCTTGGCGGACGATGGGTGCGGATGAATTGCCGCGCAATCCTCCCGTCTCGATCACGCCTCTTTTGCCGGGGCCAACATCCGGGAGTTCACCGGACCATCCCGGAAGGCGTGCCCTGCGCCCCGGGGAGAGCCGGGCGGCTGGTGAAGAATTCGGCCAGGGTAGCCTTGGTCTCGCGTTGGTCGCAGGCCCCCGTGGAGAGGGATGGGGTTGGAGGACCAGTCCCTGCCTGGCCCGGTGTGGCCGCGCGTCAGGCGGCCGGCGGGTGAATCATTTCGAGGACGAGCAGATTCCAGTCCATGAATCCCTTGAAGCTCAGCGGCGCTCCCGTATCCGGATCATAGTATTCGTTCAGGGAGCCGTTGGTGGC
>JBJKRD010000136.1:0-5449 GCA_046704925.1 Opitutaceae bacterium
CCATTGGTTCAGCGCGTCGTTGATCGTCGGGAAATCGCCGTCCGCCCCGACAAAATAGATCTTCGCGGCCGCGGGCTGGGAAAGGGTCCGGTCGTACTCGCCGCCGCCAAGGTCGGCGCTGAAGCCGTGATTGTAGTAGACCGTCACGCCCTGTTTCGGCAGTTGCCGGACGGGGAACACGATCCGGCCGCGCTCCGGATCGACGACCACGCGGCCCCTCGGGGCCTGATAATGCCAGCCCGCCAGATCCGCCACACAGATGGCGGCAGCCGGCACGGGCAGACCGGCGCCCTTGGCCGGCCAGTCCGGCGCCCAGATGCACAGGCTCGCCCCGGCCCCGTAAAAATCGCCGGGGCGCGCCGCCAGGGGACGGCGCCGGATGGGGACGGGCAGATCCAATTCCGACGGCAACCGTTCCGCCGGGCCGGCGGCCGGCGGACGATGGAACAGCGGAGTGTCGTTGCCGAGGACGCTGAACGTGTAGCAGTGCGGTCCCTGCGCCTCGACGCAGTAGGCCGGGGCGCGGCTCGGGGGCGGGGCGCCGCCGGCCGGTGGGTCCTGCCAGCCCACCGTGTAGGCTTTGAGGCGCCAGACGAACACGCCGACGCTGGGGAGGTTGTACCAGCCCGGTCCGCGATGAGAGTCGATCCGCCGGACGTCCACCGTGTGCGCGGAGGAGTCGAACGGGCCGTCGACGCGATCGAGCCCGTCCTGATCGCGGAGATCGGCGGTCTGGCCGCGCGCGTTCCGCCAGCCGAGCAGCAGGCGCGTGCCGGGGACCAACGGATCGGTCGGGGAGGCGGCGGGGTTGAGCCACCCGAGAGTCGCCACCGCCAGGCCGTGCCGGGCCGCGACGGAAGCCAGCGTATCGCCCGCCCGAACGACGTCATACCTGGGTCGATGGAGCAGCGGGGTGTGCAGATTTTGGGTCCAGCCGAGCAACCGGAAAAACTCCACGGGGAACGCGGGCCACCCGGCCACGTCCGCTGCCAGCTCGGCCAGCACGGCGAGCGTTCCCTTGCGCCGCCGCGTGTGGAGGGTGTTCGCCACGTCGCGCCGCGGAATGAGGATGCGCTCGCGCGCCAGCGCCCGGGGATTGTCGACCCCGGCCGGCTCGCCCGCATCGTTGAGCACCTCGTAACCGATCAGGTCGCCGATGTAGGGCACGACCCAGTCTTCGCAGGTCTCGATGAACCAATTCTCGTAAAGCTGCGCGATGTCCGACTCGACGACGTCCACCTGCTCGGCCACAACGCGCAGGAGCGCCTGCAGCGGGTAGCCTTGATCGGCGTCGCGCTGCCGGTACACGGCGGGCAGCAGGGTGTAAAGGCGGTCCGGATTCTTCATGGCTTCACCTCGTTCAGAATCAGGGTGTCCGGCAGCGCCGGGCTGAGGTAGACCATTTCGGCCGCCAGGATGGCGTCGGCCGGATAGTCCGCCGGGGCGGGATTCGGGCGCGCGAGGTCGGCCGGGATGAAGGCCTTGGGTTTCAGCGTGTCCGCCAGGCTGGCGAGTTGGGTGGCGGTCGCGTCCTCCGGCACGGAGTCGAGGATCTCCAGATCGACGTAGGCCACGCCCGCCACCGCCTGGATCGCCGCGATCACCTCGCTCTGGGCGACGGGTTGACCGAGGTCGCGCCGGTCGAAGCCGAAAAGGTCGAGCAGGGTCGATCGCACGTCCCCGGCCACCGGCTCCCAGAGGTGATCCGCGAGGATCTTCACGCGGGCGGAAATCACGAGCAGGCGGAGGCGCCGGACCGCCACCTGCAGTGGCTCGTAGGGGTCGCCGTTGGCCTGCAAGGCCCGCACCAGATTGGCATAAAGGTCTGAAGTGGTGTCGATCGGGATGTCCGCCGCCCCGGCGACGGTCACGTGCACCAGTTCGCGCCGGCCGTCCGACAGGCGGGCGGCGCTCGCCTTGCCAATGCCCGCGAAGGTGCGCGCGAAGTCGGCGTAATCCTGAATGGAGACGAGGCGGTCGAGCGACATCACCGCGAGCGGGGCATTGCGCCGGGCCTGGTCGCGGCTGTCGCGATCCGCGCCCCCGCTGGCCCGAAGCGGATTGATCACGGCCTTCACGTTCAACGGCCGCGTCTGGAGCAGGCTGATCTGGCCGGCCTCGACGTTGCCCGGCTGGCCGATGCCGTTGCGGTAAACGGCGGTCACATTGCCCGCGCCCGTCGGCAGGCGCGCGCCGTGTTGCCCGTTGCCGAAGACGACCGAGGCGGTGTCGTCGTCCGCGGTTTGGACGACAAAACTCCGGTCCTTCGGCCCGGTGGCGGCCAGCGTGTCCGCCGCCCGCCATTCGATGTGGTTGACATGGACGGCGAGGGTGCTGTCCACGCCGGCGGGGTTGGGCGCCGGCACGAACGTCAACGGCTTCTGCTTGAGGGCGAACCTCTGGAAGGGCTGGCTCCCGTCGCCATTGCCGAGCACCTCGTTGCGCGTCTCGCCGTGCGTCGCCTTCACCACGTTGCCGTAGATGCTCACCGTGGCGGGGTCGTAGGCGTAGGCGAGCTTGTTGGCCAGGGTCAGGATCGTGTGGATCGAGCCGGGGCGCGTGCCCGTGATGTGCGTATCCTGGGCGACACCCAGAATCATGACGACTTCGCTGCCCGTGACGCCGGTGACGTTGGGGATGTCCGTGCGCTCGCCCGAGACGATGATCCAGCGGCCGGACTCGAGACCCTCATAGACCCCGTCCAGCTCGATCGTGTCGCCGGCCAGGTCGAAATCGAGCGGCTCCTCCGCCAGCGCCAGCGTTGCCGTCTGGGCATACACGACGGTGCCGGTCAGGCCGGCCGGCTGTCGCGTGTAGTTGATGGCGCGGGTGGCGGCGAGGTCGTAGAGCCACGGCGGATCGAGCGTCAGTCGGGTGACCTTGGCGGTGAAGCCGCCGTCGGTCGTGGTCAGCGGAACCGCGGTGGCGTTGACCACCTTGTGAAAGGTCCGTTTGCGGCCGA
Source organism: Opitutaceae bacterium (assembly GCA_046704925.1). Lineage (GTDB taxonomy): Bacteria > Verrucomicrobiota > Verrucomicrobiia > Opitutales > Opitutaceae > Fen-1467. Next base: position 2,963 of record JBJKRD010000136.1, read on the forward strand.
TCTCCGGTCGGTGGACGATGATCTTCGGCCCGATCCCGATCTCGATATCGGGCCGATCGATCATCACCCAGCTTCCCGCCACGATATCGTCGTGGACGGCGTCGAGGAAGATGACGGCCTGATTGTCCAGCCCGTCCGCCCCGGGCCAATCGCTATTGATCGTGGGCGGATTGTCGAAGCTCGTCGTGGTCGTGCTGGTGCCCTTGGTGACGGTGGGCATTCCCGGGTAGTTCCCCGGGAACAGGCCGGCCTTGACGCGCGCCGCTCCCGCCGTGGGCGCCGCGGTCGCCGTCTGCAAATTCGTCCACGCCCGGTAGAGCAGCGGCGCCGCCCTGGGCAGGAAGGCGCCGATGAGTCGCGGGCCCATATCGGACCGGGGCGCGAACGCCTGGTTGACTGAACGCGCCAGTTCGAGCGAGCCGGCCGGCTGGAGCGAGGGCGGTCGCGCGAGCGAGGCCAGCAGTCCGGCCAGATTCGAGAGGGGACCACCCTTTTCCGCCATCCGCGACGTGGTCCCGGCAATCAACGCGGAGGCACCGGACTGGATCTGCGCGACCGCCCCGTCGAGCACGGCGAGCACCTGGTCGAGCCACACCTCAAGCCGCGTCAGACCGCGCGCTTCCGCGAGATCGCGCACCGGGGCGATCGGGGACGCCACCCGCTGCAGACCGGCCACGAGTTGGTCAACCGTCAGGTTCGCCGCCCCCGGCGAATTAAGGGCCGTCACCATGGTGTCGAGCCAGCCGGCGACCTGGCCGCCGAGGAGGCTGCGGGCGAACAGGGCGGCCGTGTCGGAGGCCAGCGGTTGCACCAGATTCAACACGATCGCGGCCGGCGACGCGCCGGCCGCGGGGGCGGGGAGGGGCGGAGCCTGCAGGATGTTCTCCGTTCGACCCTGCTGCGGCTGGGGCGTGACCGACTGTACCAGGCGGAACGCCTGCTGCGGGGAGGTCGGATCGGTGCCGGTCCCGAGGACGAAGATGAGCGGATCGCCGGGATTCAGGTTGGTGGAGGTGCCGCGGAAATAGACGGCGGCGCGGGTCACCGCGTCCGTGCCGAAATCCATGTTCAGCGTGAACCGCTGCGGCTGGGTCAGGCGCGGCCGCAGGAGGTTCCAAGCCGAGCGGGCGTCGAGATCGATGGAGGTCTCGAAGGCCTGGGGCTTTTGCCCGGGCCCCGGCACGCTTTGGGAGCGGCTGCCGGCCGCGATCAGCGTCCGGGTCGGCGCCGGCGGGGTCTTCGAGCGGTCCTCGTCCAGCGTATAGGCCAGGTAGACCGTGGCGGCGACGCCGGGCCGGAGCCGGTAGCCGATCAGCCGCGCCAGCTCGAGGATCGAGCGGCGTTCCGTCGCCGTTCGGAGGTACCCCTCGTTGGCGATGCGCTCCTGGTAGAACGTGAGCACGTCGGCGACGAGCGCCCAGCTGTGCAGCAGCGCGACGGACGGATCGGCGGGATCGCGGGTGGTCAACCCCGCGAGCGCGGGATAGTCTTGCGACGACAGCCTTGCGATCATCGCCGCCAGGAAATCGCCGTAGGTGCCGACGCGGTAGGCGAGGGCCGATAGGCCCGGCCGGTTCGCCGTGGATTGCGGGGTCGCGACCGTGAGGTCCGCGCAGCCTCCGCAGGCGCAGGATGGGTTCATCGTCCACCTCGCAGGTCAAGGGTGAGGGAGCCGTGCTCGGGAAAGCTCGGGTCGTTGTCCAGCCGGGCGATCTCGCTGGGAGCGAGGGGCAGCAGGCCCGTGGTGAGGGCGTCGCCGGCCGGCCCGTACAGGCGCTGGAGGGCCGTCACCTCCACGCTGCGCACACCGGGCACCGCCTGCGCAGCGGCGACGATCCGGCTCAGATAAACGCCGTCGCCGAAGCTCAGGTTGTCCGGATGGAAGAAGCCGAGGCGGCCGTCCGGGAGGGCGCGATTGCTGAACACGTCGAGCAGCGCCGCTTCGACGTGTCCGCGCAGGTACTGCGGGAGCACGCAGACGCTCAGCGCGAGCGCCAACGGCACGTAGTCGGCCGCCTCCACCGCCAGATCGTGCCCCAGCCGGCGGAAGCGATGCAGCCGGGCGTCCACGCGCCGCAACAGCGTGGCGTCCGGCGCCTCCGACCCCAGCGGATCGACGGCCACCTGTGCCTCGTACCAGCTTCCCGTCCAGCGCAGCTCGGCGTTCGCCTGCTGCAGCCGCGGGTCGCGTTCCGCGATCGCGGCGTAATCGGCGGCGGTGACCGCACGCTCGATCACCGTCTTGAACGCGCCGGGCGCGAACAGCTTCACCTCCGCCACCGGCTCCGGATCGGTGCCGCCCTGCGCGGCCAGGGGGTTCCGCACCGTGACCGTCAGGCCCTCGACCGTCAGCGCGCGGAACGCCAGCTTCGTGATGCGATCCGTGCCGACGTTTCCGGCCGTCCCGTTGCCGACCCGGTAGCAGGCGAGGAACTCCATCCCCGCGTCGGGCCGGCGCCCGCAAGCACCGTCGCCAAAGCGCAGATG
>JBJKRD010000137.1:0-3306 GCA_046704925.1 Opitutaceae bacterium
ACTGCGCCGAGGCGGAAATCGTCAGCGAGGTGATCGTGCCGCCCGGCCAGTCGCGGCTGGTTTCACCGCCGTCCGGCCAGCGCACGCGCAGGCGGCGGATGGGGTTTCCGTCCCGGTAGCCGAGGAAGCAATCAGCGCTCGACTGGCTGTAATAGCCGGAGCCGGCGCAGACCTCGATGGTGCCGGTCGTGCCGTCGGCGTATTCGGCGATGAGGTGCGCGCCCACCGCGGTGGGATTGCCGCGAGGACCGCGGAGCGCGATGCGGAACGAGTGCCGGCCGGGCACCCCGCCGTTGCGAAACGCGAGGGTGGTCGCGTTATTGCGCGAGACCACGAAATCGGGCCAGCCGTCACGGTCGAGATCGATCACCGCCAGGGCCTTGGCGTCGCCCGGCACGATCAACCCGCTGGCGGCCGGCGGCACTGCGGTGAAGTGCCCCTGGCCGTCGCCACGCAGCAACTGGCTGAGGCCGCCGTCAAACCGGCCCACGTTCGGCGCGGGCGCATAGGAGTTCTGGATGGCGTAGATGTCGGCGCGTCCGTCCCCGTCGAAATCCCCCGCGACCAACCCCTGGACCGGCGCGATCTGCGCCAGCGGCGGCAGCGCCACGAACCGGTAGGTGCCATCGGGCCGGCTCAGGAAGACCCCGCTGCGCAGCTCGGTGGCGGCATAGCGGGTGGCGGCCGCGAGCCTATCGGGGCCGACGATTTCGGGCAGTTGGGCCTGCGCGTAGCGGTCGTTGGTGGGAAAACGGCGGAGCACGGTGGGGATGGCGGCGCCCAGATCCTCCCGGTCCCGCCAGGGATAAAGGCGGTCGCCCTCGTAGTAGGCCTCGACGATCTGGGGCGAACCGCGGCCGGCAAAATCGCCGACAAACATCAGGGCGGGATGGGCGGGATCGGCGTGGTACTGGGTGTTCAATCCGACATTGCCGGCCACGTAGTCGGGACGGCCGTCGCCGTTGAAGTCGGCCGTGGCGAGCGAGGTCCACCAGCCCGTGCCGGCGGCCGCGAATCCCGCCTGCTTCGTCCAGTCGCTGAAGCCGTGGCCCCGGTCGTTGTGGAAATACGACACCTCGCCCCATTCCAAGGCCAGCAGCAGGTCCGGCCAGCCGTCGCCGTCGACATCGGTCCACAGGGCGGACGTGACCATGCCCACGTGACGCAGTCCCGGGGCCAGCCGGTCGGTGACGTCGGCGAAGCGTCCGCCCTGGTTTTCCAGGAGGGCGCTTTCGGGGGCGCGCGGGTATTCGCCGGGCGAGACGCGGCCGCCGATGAAAAGGCCGAGCCGGCCGCTGTGGTCGAAGTCCGCCGCCGCCACCGCCCCCACGCTGATCGGCAGCCGCGGCAGGGTGCCGGCGGGCGCGGCCTGGAAGTGTCCGTGGCCGTCGTTGAGGAGCAGGCGCGGCTGATAATCGTCGGCGCCGTCCGGCTCGCTGGCGCCGCCGCGGGTGACCAGCAGGTCCTGGCGGCCGTTGCCGGTCGCGTCGAACAGGAGCACCGGTCCGTCATCGACCGGGGGCGGCGCCCGCAGCACGGGCACGTCGAGCGGCCGGAAGGCCGGCGGTGTGCCCGGAACGAGGAGCCGGGTGGCGTCGCGCGTCGTGCCGCCGATGACGACGGCATCGCCGGTGCCGCCGACGTCGCCGACGGCAAGGGCCGGCCCGCGCCGGTTGAAGCGCGTCGGCAGCAGGCGTTGGTCGAGGAACTCGTCGTAGGCGTCCTCGTGGCTGCGCCACGCCAGGCCGGCAGCCCCGCCGACCTCGGTGAACTGGCCGGACGGGGATGCGGCCCGCGGAGCCTCCGGGGGCGGTCCGGGTTGGTCTGGTTCGGTGATCATGTAGCGCCGGTCCGCCGGCAGGTCCGCAAAAGCCTGCACGACGCCGCTGGGCCAGAAGACGGTGAGGCGCTTGATCCGGTCGTCCCCACCCAGGCCGAAATGGGCGATGGGCTCGCTGCTCGACATGTAGCCCCGGGCCGAGGTGAGGACGCGCGCCTGGACGCCGGCGGCGCTCTCCAGCAGAACGCGGGCGCCGATCCCGAAGCGATTGGAGCGGGTGCCGCGCAAGGCAACGGTGACGCGGTGCCCCTGGTCGCCCTCGTTGCGCAGCACCGTCACACCGGATTGATAATTGCTGGTGACGATGTCGAGGTTGCCGTCGCCGGCGAGATCGCCGAAGGCGGATCCGAAGCTCACGCCCTGCTGGTCGAGACCCCAGGCGGCGGAGACGTTCGCAAAGCGCAGGTGGCCGAGATTGCGGAAGGCGAGATGCCGTTCGGCGAACACCGGGCTCCCCCGCATGATCATGATCCCTTCCGCGCTGCCCGCGGCAAAGATGCGCGCGATCAGGTCGGCATTGTTCGCCTCGCGGACCATGCCGTTGGTCACGAACAGATCGAGCCGCCCGTCGTTGTCGAGGTCCTCCCAGCGTTCCGCCCACGTCCAGTCCGTGGCGGCGAGGCCGGTGAGGTAGGCGGCTTCGAGGCAGCGCCCGGTGCCGGTGTTGAGGAAGACGGCATTGCGCGGGTACTGGATGACCGGATCCGGGGCGTCCGGCGGATCGGTGAGGCGGGCCCGCTCCTCGGCCATCGACCGTTGATCCTCGGCGTGGGTGGTGGTGGCCATGTCCGCGGCCATGAAATCGATCAACCCGTCGTTGTTGATGTCGCCCACGTCCGAGCCCATGGAGGAATAGGGCACGTGGGGCACGACCCGGCTGATCACGTTCGTGAAGGTGCCATCGCCATTGTTGTGGTAAAGGGCGTCGGGCTCGGCGAAGTCATTGGCCACGTAGAGATCGGGCCAGCCGTCGTTGTCATAATCCCACCAGGTGGCGGAGTTGCCGTGGGTCGGCGCCTCGGCGATACCGGCGCTCCGCGTGACGTCGGTGAATGTGCCATCGCGGTTCTGGTGAAAGAGGTAGTCCCGCTGGCCGCCGGGGTGCGCGGTGCTGTCGAGCAGGCTGGTTTGAAGGTAGACGTCCAGCCGGCCATCCCGGTCGTAGTCGCAGAAGGAGGCCATCACGCACGCGTCCTTCACGTCGAGGCCGTAACGGTGGGCCTCCTCCTTGAAGGTGCCGTCGCCTTGATTGATGTAGAGGAGGTTGGGCGCGTCGAACCGGCAGACGTAGAGGTCGAGGAGCCCGTCGTTGTTCACGTCGACGAAGCACGCACCCTGCTTCCAGATCCGGGCGGCGGCGCCGTGGTCGCCCACGCCGGCCTTTTCGGTGACGTCCTCGAACTTGTAGCCACCGAGGTTGCGGAACAGGCGGCAGCTCCCGGTCTTGCTGACGACGAAGATATCGG
>JBJKRD010000138.1:0-10161 GCA_046704925.1 Opitutaceae bacterium
CCCGCCGAAAAGCCGATGATCCCGATGCGGTGCGGATCGATGCCCAGCGCGGCCGCGCGCTGCCGCAGCAGTCCGAACGCGCGCTGCGCATCCTGCAGGGGCGGCAGCCACTGGGCCACGCCGGGACGCCGCGGCACGCGGTATTTGAGGAGCACGCCTGTCACGCCGATCGAATTCAGCCAGTCGCACACCTCCGTCCCCTCGAGGTCGATGGCGAGGTAGTTGTAGCCGCCGCCGGGACAGACGACCACGGCCGCGCCCGTATTCTTCGCCGGATCGGGTGCGTAGATCGTGATCGTCGGGGTGGAGACCGGGGCGATCCGCACCACCGGCCGGCCCGCCGGACGGTTGCTCGTGGGCTTCGTCACGTTGGTCTCCGGCCCCAGCTTGCCCGTGTCGCCCGGCGGCGTCCCCGGCCAGAGCGTGATGACCTGGCGATCGGCGGCGAAGAGCGGGACCGCCGACAAGGCGGAAAGGAGGAACAGCAATCGTTTCATGGCGGGGGTGGATCGGGCGCCCTACGCAATCAACACAGGCGCCGGGCGTCTGCAACCGTTCCGCACGGCGGGAACAGCGACTTCTTGGCCGCAAAGAGGCACAAAATGCCCACAAAGAGAGCGGAAGACCGGCCGAGTTGGGTCGGCTGACCGCAGTCCGCTTTAGGCTTTCAGCTTGCTTCCGGCCCCTCGCTTCTGGCTTCCGCCTTTTGCCTTCTGGCTTCCGGCCGCTGGCTTCCGTTCATTCGATTTGCGCTTTCCCGCCGGATCCTCGTAACTCTTCGCGCCGCGGCGGGTTCTCCCTTCGCACCTCCTCATCATGTGGCGGCTCCTTCAGGACCTTCGTTACGCCGGACGCACCCTGCGCAAGAGCCCCGGCTACACGCTCGTCGCCGTCCTCACCCTCGCCCTCGCCCTCGGCGCCAACACCGCCATTTTCAGCTTCGTCAACGCCGTCCTGCTCGAGCCCCTGCCGTACCCGCACGCCGACCGGATCGTGCGCGTGCTGGAGAAGCCGCCCGGCGGCGGCCGGAACGGCGTCTCGACCCTCAACTTCCTCGACTGGCAGAAGGAGAACCGGTGCTTCCAGTACCTGGCCGCGCAGGCCGGCGGCAACGTCGCGCTCACCGGCGTCGACGAACCCATCCAGATCCCGGCGGCGCTCGTCTCCGCGCACTTCTTCGACATCTTCGGGCTCAAAGCCGCCCTCGGCCGCACGTTCATCGAGGGGGAGGATCAGCCGGGCCACGACCACGAGGTGGTGTTGAGCAATACCCTCTGGCGCTCCCAGTTCGGCGCCGACACCGGCACCGTCGGCCGCACCATCCACCTCAACGGCGAGCCTTACACCGTGGTCGGGGTGCTGCCGCCCGACACGCCGATCGAGCGCGGCTACCCGAAGCTCTGGCGCCCGCTGGCGTTCAAGCCGGAGAACATGACCCGCAACTTCCACTGGTTCGGAGCCCTCGCGCTGCTGAAGCCGGGCGTCACCCTCGAGCAGGCTCGCACGCAAATGGACGCCATCGGCGCCCGCATCGCCCATGACTATCCCGACTCGAACAAGGGCTGGGGCGTGGCGGTCGACCGCCTGGCCGACACGATCGTCGGCCGTGAATTGCGCGTGTCGCTCTACGTGCTGCTCGGGGCGGTCGGAATGGTGCTGCTGATCGCCTGCGCCAATCTCGCCAACCTCTCGCTCATGCGCATGGTGGCCCGCGAGCGCGAGGTCGCCATCCGCATCGCCCTCGGCGCCGGCCGCTGGGCGCTTGCACGCCAGTTTCTCGCCGAGAGCCTGCTGGTCGCGCTCGTCGGCGGCGTCGCGGGCCTGGGTGTCGGCAAGGCGACGGTCGCGGTCCTGGAAGCCAACGTGCCCGCGCGAATCTTTCCGCCCGAGGCCCACGTGGCGCTGAGCGGCCCGGTGCTGCTGTTTTCGTTCCTGCTCGCCCTCCTCACCGGCGTCCTCATCGGGTTGCTGCCCGCCTGGCACGCCGCCCGCCCCGGCCTCACCGACGTCCTCAAGCAGGGCGGCATCAGCACCAGCGCGGGCGGGGCGAAGTCCCGCATGCGCGGCATCCTCGTGGTCGCCGAGATCGCCCTCGCCTTCATGCTGCTCACCGGCGCCGGCCTGCTGATCCGCAGCTTCGACCGCATCACCCGGGCGGATCCGGGCTTCGACTCGACCAACGTGCTGACCTTCCGCCTGCCGGTCGCCACCTCCGCCTACCCGGATCCGGCGGCGTTGAACGCGTACCTCGGCCAGGTCACCGGCCGCCTGCAGGCGCTCCCCGGCGTGACCGATGTGGCCCTGACCTCGGCGCTGCCCCTGCAGGGCTGGGGCTACGGCATGCCGTACCAGGTCGCCGACAAGCCCAACGTCGACCGCGCCCATCGCAAGGGGTGCTACTTCAAGATGGTCAGCCCGTCCTATTTCCACGCGCTCCGCATCCGCCTGCTTAAGGGCCGCACGCTCGCCGTCACCGACACCAAGGGCATGCCGCCGGTGGCGGTCATCAACGAGACCCTGGCGAAGCGCGAGTTCCCCGACGCGAACCCGCTGGGCAAGCGCATTCTCGTCCAGGCCATCGTGCCGGGGAAGACCGAACTGGGCGACGAGATCCCGTGGGAGGTGGTCGGCGTGGTGGCCGACGAACAGGTCGGCGGCCTGGACAACCTCAATCACAGCCCGGGCATGTACGTGACGATCGACCAAAGCCCGATCTACGGCGGAGCAGTGGTGATCCGCAGCGCCACCGACACGGGCCTGCTGCGCGAGGAGGTGAAGAAGGCCATCCACCAGATCAATCCCGACCAGACGCTGCCCGGCATGCGGACCCTCGACACGATCAAGACCGAGTCTCTGGGTCCCATCCACGTCCGGGCGATCCTGCTGGCCTCGTTCGCCGCGCTCTCGCTGGTGCTGGCCGCGATCGGCATCTACGGCGTGATCTCCTACTCCATGACGCAGCGCACGCGGGAGATCGGCATCCGCGCCGCGCTGGGGGCGAGCCGCGCGGACATCCTGCGCCTCGTGCTGCGATCCGGGCTCATGCTCACGCTCGTCGGCCTCGTCCTCGGCGTCGCCGGCGCCCTCGGCCTCACCCGCTTCCTCGCGTCGATGCTCTACCAGGTCACCGGTTACGACCCGCTGACCATGGTCACCGTGGCCGTGGCGCTGGCGCTGGTGGCGTTGCTAGCCTGTCTCTTGCCCGCGCGCCGGGCAACCAAGGTCGATCCGGTGATCGCACTGCGGACGGAGTAGGCGCGCGGCGCGCAGCAGTTTTGAGCCCCAAGCGGTAAGCGCCAAGCTGCCGGGCGGCCGCTCCAGGCTGAAAGCCCGCCCGCCGATACGGCAGGCACCGGTCCCTCCACGGCGGACCGGCGGCGGGAGTTCCAGCGAGCAGACGGGGAAAGGGTCCAGACGGGGAAAGGGTCAGGTTTTAAGTATTTCAGTCGGCTCGGCGCGCTGCCCGCCTTCGACCAGTCAGCGGTGCTCTGGTCCTTCGGCAAACGCACCGGGCCGAGGGGCCGGAGGCGGGCGGTGGATATCCGACCTCACCTCCACCGCTGATCCTCATGCGGCCAAAGGATTGGGACAAATCAGCGCAGGTCGGCGGGTACCAGCGGTGAAGCAAGCCGGCGTGAGCCGCTTCAAGGCGTTGCGGTGCGCTCAATTCTTGCTCGATGATCCGCGGCATCGCGGTACAGCTTGGCGCCGATGGCTGACCCGGCGCGACCAACACCCTGGTACCTTGTGACCGCCCCGTGGTTGTGGCTCGCGTTTCTCGGCAGTCTTCCGGGCGCCGCGTGGGGCGCGCCAATCCGGCGGCCGGATCGCCTGCCGGCGGCGCCGCATGTGGCCCGCCTCCCGGCCCAATCTGGTGCGACGCGTTTCCGGACCATCCACCCGGTGATGCTCGGCATCGACGTGTTGGAGAGCGAGGGATTCGCGGCGGTGCGGGGCAAGCGCATCGGCCTGCTGACCAACGCCGCGGGAGTCGACCGGCTGGGCCGCAGCACCATCGACGTGCTCCGGCACGCGCCGGGGGTCAGATTGGAGGCGTTGTTTGCCCCCGAGAACGGCCTCACCGCGACCGAACCGAGCGGCCAGCACTTCGCGGACTACCGGGATCCCCGGACCGGCCTGCCCGTCCATTCCCTCTATGGGCGGACGCTCCAACCCACCCCGGCCATGCTGCGCGGCCTGGACGCCCTGGTGATCGACCTGCAGGACAACGGCGTGCGCAGCTACACCTATGACAGCACGATGAAGCTCGCCCTCGAGGCGTGCTTCGAGCACGGCGTGGAGGTCGTCGTGCTCGACCGGCCCAACCCCTTGGGCGGATTGAAGGTGGGCGGCCCGCCCATGGACGCGGATCTCCGGAGCTTCGTCGGCTCCTTCCGCGTGCCCTATGTGTACGGTCTGACCATCGGCGAATTGGCGCGCATGGCCGCGCTCGCCCCCGGCGTGCTGGCGATTCCAGATGCGGTGCGCGCCCGGGGCCGGCTGACCATCGTGCCGATGCGCGGCTGGCGCCGTTCCATGCTCTGGCCGGATACCGGTCTCAAGTTCGTGCCGACGTCGCCCTACATCCCCGACTTCGCCGCCGTCGTGGGCTGCGCGACCACCGGCCTCGGCTGTGAGATCGGCGGATTCTCGCACGGCCTCGGCCGCCAGTTTCCGTTTCGCTGCCTGACCTTCCCGCACAAGACGCCGGCCGAGCTGATCCGGACCTTCGACGGGTTCCGGCTGCCGGGACTGCGCTATGTCACCGTTTCGGCCACGGGAGCCGACAACAGGCCGGCCACGGGCGTCTACGTGGAAGTGAGCGACTGGGACGCCTGGCAACCGACGGAGCTGAGCTTTTATCTGATGCGCCTCGCGTGCCGGTGGAACGCCCGGAACCCGTTTGCGGCGGCGCCGGCCGCGAAGTTTCAATTGTTCCAGAAGCTGGTTGGCTCGCGGGCTTGGTGTAATGCCATCCGGCAGGAGGGTGCCCGGATCAACGTCGAGGCCTTCCTGGCCGAATGGCGGCGCCGCGACCGAATCTACCAGCAGGAAAGCCGGCGCTACTGGCTTTATCCGGAATAGCCGGCGGCCCGCCGCGGGAAGAGCCAAAAAGAGGTCAGGTTTCAGGTCCTTCGGCCCGACCGCGCAATGCCGGCCTTCGCCCGGTGAGCGGTGTTTCGCCCCTCCGCAGCCGCGGCGGGCCCGGAAGGCGGAGGTGGGCACCTGCGATTTCGGTTGTCCTCCTGACCGCTGATCTCCCGCCTTCGCCCATCGGCTTCCGCCGTCGCTGCGCTATGTCGTGACGAGACGGCGCGGCAAGCTGGCTTCCAGCCCCTGACCTCTGTTCTCCGGTTTTGGCCGGCAGCGTGATCTGGCGTCTCCCAATTCCTGGACAAGCTGCTCGCCACCAGGAAATTTTGCACCTGCGGTAAATAAGGATGGATTGCCCCGGACCCCCAAGGTACGATTTGGCGTCACCCATGAAGCCACGGCCCGCGCCAGCCGACGCCGCAGCCCACCCAGGAGGGTCCCCGGCCGGGGGAAACGAACCCGATCCGGACGAACGTCGGCCCGATTCTGATCGGCGGTGGGGAGCCGGGTGCACCCGCCTCGGCCGCGGTTTGGTCCGTCGCGCCGGATTGCTGGCGATCCTCTTCGTGCTGTGCGTATGGCGGTCGGTCGGCGCGGCGGACGCGCCGGCCACCGGCGCCGTCGCAGTGATCACCGATCCGGATCAAGTAGTGGCCATGACGACGGCCGAGCGGTCGATCGCCCATCCGGTGCGATTGGAGGGGCGCGTCAGCTTCGTCGATCCGGGCTGGCGCAACTTCTGGCTCGAAAAGAACGGATTGAGTTCCTACCTCCTGCTTTCCACCAACCCGCCCCCGCTGCGCCAGGGCGAGCGCGTGCGGATCGAGGGGACGTTGGTGCCGGCGAAAGGCCTGGACGCCGCCCAGGTGACGGTCACGGCCCTGGCGCCAATCGAATCGGTCAAGCCGCTGGATGCCGCCGGCCGCATTGGCGACCGGGCCGACCTGCTCAACCGGATGGTGACCGTCGAGGCCTACGTCGATGCGCAACGCGTGACCGACAAGACCCACGTCCACCTGTCGCTGATCGTCGACGACCAACCGGTCACCGGCTGGGTGAAACCGGACGATCCCCAGGCTCCTCCCCATTGGGCCGGCTCGTTCATCCGGATGCGAGGCCTGTACCAGGCCCGTTATGATCCGACCCAGACCCGGATGACGATCGAACTTTGGACCGGCGACCAGCGGGACGTCACCGTGCTGGGATCCATCGCCGACTCGCCCCGCTTTGACCTGCCGGTGACGCCGATCAACGAGATCAGCCGGATGACGCCAGGTCGTGAGGTCCGGATTCGCGGGCGCGCCATGACGTCCGAAGTCGGCTCCAACCTCATCGTGCGCGATGAAACGGGCCAGACCAAGGTCCAGACGGTCCAGCAATTCCGCGTGCCCACGGGCACTGAAGTCGATGCGGTTGGCAAAGTGGCCCTCGAAGACGCCCAGTGGATCGTCCGCCCGGCCCTCGTTCGTCTGGCGCCGACGCCGCCGGGCCCGGTCCCGGCCAACCCCGCGAAGCCGACCATCCTGGAGCACATCGACCAGATCCGCCAACTGAGCGTCGAGGAGGCGGCCCAGGGCCGGCCGGTCGAGATCACGGGTTCCGTCGTCTGGGCGCTGCCGGCGACGGATTTCTTCTTCCTGCAGGACATCACCGGGTGCATCCGGGTGCGTTTCCGGCTCGACCGCATGGACGCCCCGCTGCGCAACAAGTACCTTCAGATCAAGGGTGTCACCTACAACGGCGGTTTTGCGCCGGCCGTGCAGCTCGAAGACTACAAGGATCTGGGCACGATGAGCGAGCCGCCGGTCAGGGAGGTCAGCTACGACCAGGCGATCACCGGCGAACAGGACGGCCAGCTCATCTCCATGCACGGATTCTATGAGCGCACGGAATCCAAAGGCACGACCCGGCGGGTGTATGCCACGACGCCGTCGGGCGAGATCGTCGGCCTCTTGGAGGCCCCGGTCTATGTCGCGCCCAACCCGGGATCGCTGATCCGGATCCGCGGCGCGTGCGAGATGGTGACGGATGAGAACGGCCGGATCGTGGGCATCCGCCTGCTGATGCTGGCGCCGCCGGTCATCGAGGAGGACGCTCCCGCCGACTTCTACGATCTCCCGCTGCGGTCGATCAAGAACCTGCGGCAGCTCAGCACGGCCCGGGACCTGACCCGGGTGCGGGTTGCGGGCACCGTGCTGCACGCCGTGCCCGGCAGCCATCTTTACCTGCAGGAGGGCCAGACCGGGCTCCTCGTGCTCAGCCGGGATACCGCCCCGCTGTCGCCCGGCGACCGCGTCGAGGCCGTCGGCGTTCTGGGTTGGGAGGGCGTGCGCACCGTGCTGCGGGCCGCGGTCTACCGCAAGACCGGCACGGGCCCCCCGCCGCCGCCCGAGGCGCTGGAAAATCCGGCGCGGCTGTCGCTGGCGCACGACTCCCGCCTCGTGAACGTGCGCGGCACCCTGATCGACTTCATCCGCCGCCCGGGTCAACCGACGCGTCTGACCCTGCAGGCCGGCGCGACCCTGTTCGAAGCGGTGCTGGACGAGACCGCCGGCACCGCGCCGCCGGTCGACCTGGCCCTGGGGGCCGGTCTCGACCTGACGGGCGTCTATCGGATCGTTTTTGACGACTCCCGGCAGTCGCGCAGCTTCCAACTGCAACTGCGGTCGCCGGCCGACATCGTGGTGTACCAGCGCGCCCGGATCTGGACCGTGCAACGGGCGCTCATCATCGCCGCCGTCCTCGGCGGCTGCACGCTGCTCGGCCTCGCCTGGGTTGTCGGGCTGCGCCGCCGGGTGAACCTGCAGACCACCCAGATCCGCTCCCAGCTCGAGCGGCAGGCCCAGCTGGAGGCCGAGGTGCAGCGCGCCAGTCGGCTGGAATCGCTGGGGGTGCTCGCGGGCGGCATCGCGCACGACTTCAACAACCTGCTCACGATCGTCATCGGGCACCTGGGGCTCGCCATGCTCGACGAACGGGCGATGGCGGCGGTCGGCGAAAACCTGCGCGACAGCCAGCGCGGCGCGCTCCGGGCCCGCGATCTGACGCAGCAGCTGCTCACCTTTGCCAAGGGCGGGAATCCGCTGCGCGCCGCCGTGTCGCTGCCCCACGTCGTGCGGGAGACGACGGAATTCGTCCTGCACGGCTCCAATGTCCGGAGCGAATACGACTTCGATCCGGAATTGTGGACCGCCGATGTGGATCGGAACCAGATTGCGCAGGTCATCCAGAATCTGGTGCTCAACGCCGTGCAGGCCATGCCGCGGGGCGGGGTCGTCCGGATCTCGCTGCACAACGAGGAGCTGGCCGAAGGGAAGCCGCCCGCCCTGGCGGCCGGGCGGTATCTCCGCCTCGCGCTGGCGGACAGCGGCGAAGGGATAAAGCCCGACCTGGTGTCCAGGATCTTCGACCCCTATTTTTCGACGCGCAGGGGCGGCAGCGGACTCGGCCTGGCGACCGTTTACTCGATCGTCAAGAAGCACGAGGGACACATCGAGGTCCAATCGACGCCGGGCCGCGGTACAACCTTCTTCCTGTGGTTGCCGGCGACCGACGCCCGCGCGGCGGTATCCAACCCGCCCTTTGGCACGGGCTCGTCGCACCCCCTGGCCGGCGCCCGGCCGGCCCGGGTGCTGTTGATGGACGACGAGGAGAGCATCCGGAAGATCGGGACCGCGGTGCTGCAGCACATGAACCTGGAGGCCACGGCGGTGGCGGAGGGGGCCGAAGCCGTGCGCGCCTTCCAGGACGCGCGTGCCGCCGGCCGGCCCTTCGACCTGCTCATCCTGGACCTTACCATTCCCGGCGGCATGGGCGGTCGCGAGGCGATTGCGGCCATCCGGGCGATCGATCCCGAAGTTCCGGCCATCGTTTCCAGTGGGTACTCCAACGACCCGGTGCTGGCCGAATTCGGCCGCTACGGATTTCAGGCGATGGTTTCGAAGCCGTATGAAGTGGAGAAGCTCGGTGCCACGATCCGCCGGTTGCTGGCCAATCGACTCGGATTCCCGGACAATTGACGGGGCTCAAACGGGAGCGCCGTCAGCCGGGGCGGGCCCAATCGGAGACCAGGCGTCAGAGAACATCGTACCCCGGCCTGGGCCGACGATTCACTGAATCGCCCCAGGCGGCCGATTGAAATCCCCCCGCCGCTCCCCGCTGAGCGCCCCGGCAGCTTGTCACGTAATACGTGACAAACTCCGCTGGGGGATCCCCGAACAAGTTGTCACGTATTACGTGACATGCTTTTCGTCCCGGCTGCGCCACCTCGCCTGCGGGCTCGGGGGTCCCCGTCCGGAGCAGCGCCGGGAAACCTGAGGCTGGGGGCGGTTCCCGTTGTCGGTATCCGCTCCTTCTGCGCCAGGCCCCTCCGCCCGCCAACGAACCTCATGACGACGGGAGGTTGGCGGCGCTCCCAAAGGAGCCAGGCCCGTGCCGCCCCGCCGAAGGCCGCGCGGGGGCGGCGGGGATCGGAGGACAGACGCCGTCGGCAAAAGAAGTGAGCCCGATCCAACCAGCGCCGATTGGCGGGAATCAGCGGTTGCCCGCAGGAGGACCCGACCGTGGTCAGCGCGTCACCTTGACCACATAATAGAGGAAAGTCCCGCTGACCGCGGTGAACTGGTGCGGCACGCCGGCGGGGATGACGACGACGTCGCCCTTGACCAGGTGGTGCGGCACGCCGCCCGCCATCTCCCGGGCCCGGATTTCGCCCGGCCCGGTCGGCTTCGGGTCGACCGGCCGGCCGCCCGTCTCGAAGGTCGCCGTCCCGTCGAGCACGTAGAAGATGTCCGTGTCGTGTTCGTGGATCTCGACCTCGCCCGGAGCAGTCCGGTGGCCGGCGAGGACCTTGAAGCTGCGGTTGGCGGTGATTATCGACCCCTGGACAAAGGCGGCGTCGACCCGGGCGTGGTCGATTAGCAGCACGTCGGTCGGAGGGGGCTCGGCGGCCAAGGCGGCGGACAGGCAGCCGGCGGCGAACAGGGCAAACAGGGCGGTGGCTTTCATGATGGGTTCCTGGGAGTGGCCGCAATCTGCCTCCGGACGCCCGGCGTGTCAGCCCCCGAG
>JBJKRD010000139.1:0-7776 GCA_046704925.1 Opitutaceae bacterium
GTGCGCGGCAACACCATCCTTGGCGACGAGAACAACATCGGCAGCCCCGACAACCCCGATGCCCTTTATCCCGACTTCGTGAAGATCGCCGCGGGCTTCGGGGTCAAGGGCCGCCGGGTGATCAAGAAAAACGAGCTCCGCGGGGCGATCCAGGAGATGCTTGACCATGACGGGCCCTACGTCCTCGACGTCGTGGTCCCGTACACCGAACACGTGCTGCCGATGATTCCCGGCGGCCGCACGGTCAAGGACATGATCCTGAAGTGAGCCGCGCCGCGGCCGGGACGCTCACTTCTCCTTCATGACATAAACTCCGTCCCAGCCCGGTTCCGGCGGGTGCGCCTGCAGTTGCCGGCAGCGCTCGAGCAGGACCAGCGAGGGATTGGTGGCGATGCCCGGCATCTTCTCGGGCTGCCGGGGCTCCAGGGCCGCGCTCCGCTCGAACCGGACCAGGGCGGCGGCCCAGTCCTGCGCCAGATACCGTTCGACGCCCTGCGCGTAGATCCCCAGGCATTCCAGCGTCTGCTGATCCACGTCCTCCGCGAAGCCGACGATCTCGTGCACGCCGACCGGGTGGGACCGGCCTTTGACGACGATCTTGTCGAGAAACCGGAAGACCAGCCGGCCGGCCCCGTGCCGCTCGCATTCGGACTTGGTGGCGTCCGTGACCATCGTGTACACGCCGAGCAGCTTCGCTCCGGATTCCATCCGCGCCGCGAGGTTCACATTGTCGCCCATCATCGTGTAGTTGAACCGGGTGCGGCTGCCCATGTTGCCGATGATGGCCGCGCCGGTATTCAGGCCGATGCGCGCGCGCAGGTGGTGCACGACCCCGGGCCACCGGTCAGCCTCGCCGCGCCATTTCTCGCGCAAATCCGCCAGGCGCCGTTGCACCCGGTGCGACGCGACACAAGCCCGGTAGGCGTGATCCGGCAACGGCAGCGGCGCGCCAAACATGGCCACCACCGCGTCGCCGATGTACTTGTCCAGCGTGCCGCCCTCCTCCTGCACGATGTCGGTGCAGGCCGTGAGGTATTCGTTCATCAGCTCGACCTGGTCCGCCGGCGTCATCTGCTCGGAAAACGTCGAGAAGGACTGGATGTCGGAGAAATACGCCGTGATGACCTCCTCGTGGCCGCCCAGCTTCGGATCCTCGCCGGATTCGATCATGCGGTTGACCAGCTCCGGCGACAGGTAGGTGCCGAACAGGTTCTTGAAACGGCCCTTCTGCTTCTGCCCCCGGACCACCTCCCAGACCAGCGCGGCGAAGCTGGTGGTGAACGCCGAGCCGACGGGAATGGTGAGCGGGAGCACCCACTGCAGCCGGTCGAACGCGAGGAAGGCGGCCCCGACGTAAAGGGCGGCGGCGAGGATCGCGGCGATCTTGGTGACCAAGGCCCGGGCGCCGCCGGCGATGGACAGGCCGGCGACCAGCAGCGTCAGGGCGAACGCGATCAGCACCGCCGCCCACTCCGGAGTCCGCCGCAGAAAAAGGCCCGACACGATCGTCTTGAGCAGGTTGCCGTGGACCCCGACCCGCGGCACCGGCGTGTCGTCGAACGGCGTGGGCGCGATATCCTGCAGCAGTGGATCGGTCGGGCCGATCAGCACGACCGCGTCCTTGAACCCGTCCTGCGCAAAAAAACCCTCCGCGGTCTTGCGCGCCTGCGGCTGGTCGGACGTCAGCCATTCGGCGCAGGCGTAGACGTTGAGGAAGCTCTCGCGGGGATTGTACTTGGAGATCCACGGCGAGAACCAGTTGACGTCCACCAGCTGGCCGTCGTGCATCGGCACGCGCGCCTGCAAGCTCCCGTCGGGCTTCGTGAAATCCAAGTGGTCGCCGACCACCTTGATACTCCCCACCGGCAGACCCCAGTAGAGCCGCGCCAGCTCGACCGCGACGTGATAATAGGTCCGCGTGCTGCACGGCGCCCAGATCGGCACCGTGCGCGTGCCGCCGTCGAGTGTGTCGATGAGCCCGACATACGGCGGCGACCAAATGCCGCCGCCCGGCAGGGCCAGCGCGGTCACCTCGGGCGGCTCGATCTTGGAGACGTCGCCGATCCCGCGCGCGACCAGCGGCAGTTGCCGGTGTTCCAGCCGGCCTTCCGGCGCCCAGAACTCGCCGGCGGTGAAGGAGGCCCCCAGCACCACCGGGGGCCCCTTGCTGAGGAACCGGCCGAACTCCAGGTCACCGGCCAGCAGTTTTTGGCGGTCGGCCGACTCTGCCTCGCCGTTCGGCGAAAAGACGAAGTCGAAGCCCACGGCGCGGACGTGCGCCACATTGATGAGCGCGTCGGCCACCCGCGCGAAATAGCTGCGACTCCACGGCCAGTTTCCGATCTTGCCGATCGCGCGCGAATCGATGTCGACGTACACCACCTTGATCGGCGCCGGGATCTCCCCGCGGTAGCGAAACCGCCAGTCGATCGTGCGGTTCTCCACGAACTGCAGCCAGCCCTGGTGGCCCGCCACGCACCAGAGGACGGGGATCGGCAGCAGCAGCCACAGGCGCCAGCCGAAGGTGCTCTTGCGTCTCGCCACGGTCGGGGAGGCTAGCCGCCCGGAGGGCGAACGGAAGCAGATTCCCGTCGGTCCGCGCTCGCGGCCCCGGTCATCGCCGAGACTTGCGGCCGGGGCTCAACCCGCCTGGCCATCGCCGGGCGTCGTTCGCGGCGAATCCTGCGGCGGAGGCGGAGGAGGCGGCTGCGGCCCGTTCGGCGAACCGAAGCCGCTGCTGAACGTCAGATCCTTGATCGCCTGCAGCGTCTGCGCCACCTGCTGCTCGATGAGCTGCTGCGTCTCCGGCGGAATGCCGTGCGAGGAAACGTTGATCGACTCCACCGCGCCGGTGGCGCTATTGACGGTGGCTTCGACCACCGCCTCCTGGCCGGCGGGAATCGGTACGGGCACGCCGGTGATCCCCTGGAACATGATCTCCCCCGAGGCCATGCTGATCGTAAAGAAGGCCAGGCCGTTCCCGGCGGGCCGGTAAACCAGCCGGAAAGTCGTGCCGCGGATGCCAGCCGCGCCCACCGGAGTCTGCACGAGGAAGCTCGACGCCCCCTGCAGCTTCTTCACGTTCCCGACCAGTTCGCCGTAAGCAAGATTGAGCTTCGTGTGCGAGGTGCTGGGCTCGGCCTCCAATTCGGCCACCTTGACATTCTGCCCAAACGGATCCTGCAGGAACTGGTCGATCGCAAGGCGGGAGCTCTGTCCGATGCTGAGGGTCGAACCATTGGAGAAGACCAGCACGACGCTCGACGCCTTGGCCGTCGTGACCACATCGCCCTGCGCCAACGAATCGTCGTCATGGACCGCGATCGCGGTCTTGTCCGCGCCGTGGGTGACCGAGACCTCGCCCACCACTCTCACGGCGCGAATCTGTCCCGGCGTGGCCGGCACTCCCTGGGCGAAGGTCGTTACCGTCAGACTCATTGCAATTATGCCCGAAATCGCGGCGGCAATAAGGCGGTTGTTCATGACACCTGAGGTTCAGTGCGCGTTGAGGCGATCAGTGGCCACTCAAAAGGCGCCGGAACGCTAGGGCTGGCCCATTCCAAGGGTCAAGTCTTAAGCAATTTGCAAGTGCCGCCTTGGCGCTCTCCAAGTCGCGAAGGCTGAGGTGATAAGCGTAATAGTACCAAAAGTCGGCCCGATTGGGAGCGAGCCGCAGTGCTTCGGCGAAATCCGGCCAGGCATCGCGCCACCGGCCCTCCAGATCGCGGGCCAGTCCGCGGCGAACCCAGAAGACGGCCACGGCAGATGACAGGTCCAACGCCCGATTCGAGGCCGCCTCGGCCTCGCGGCCCAACTCGGCCGTGTCCGTCGGCGCGAACCGCGCCTGTTGGATCATGACATCGGCCAAGTCGGACCATGCCTGACCGTTGCCCGGATCGAGCTGGACCGCCTTCGCCAACAGGGAGCGCGCGGCATCCAACAGCGGCGGTTGCGCCGTAGCGTCGGAGGACAGGGCCGCGCGACCCATCGCCTCGCGGGCGTCCCTGCGCAGCGCTTCGGCCCGATAGCACGGCAGAGCCCGCCATGGCACCAAAACCGCGACGCCCAGCCCGGCCAGAACGGCCAACGACCAGTGAACGCGGATCGAACCCCGGGCTTGCGCGGAGTTGTCACTTCCGACCGGCGCCAATGCGAGGCCCGCCAGGGCCGCCGCCGTCTGGGCCAACCCGGGGATCTTCAGGTTGAAGTCCACGAACGATTGCAGCGCAAAAGCCAGCAGACCGATGCCAAGCCCGGCCTGGAGGCTTTGGCGGCGCTGCTCCGACCGGCTGCGCGCGGCATCCGTCTCCGCCCCGCCGGCCCGCAACCGCTTCTGCCACCGCCAGGCGATCATCCCCGCCATCCCGAACGAAAGGAGAAAGCCCACCGCGCCATAGTCGCTGAGCGTATTCAGGTAGTCGTTGTGGGCCCATTGGGGGTCGTCCCAGAAGCGTGCCGGACGGTGCCGCTCGAACAGCACGTCGTACGATCCGGCGCCGGTGCCGAGCAGCGGATGCGATCGAAAAAGATCCCACCCCGCGCGCCAGAGAATCACGCGGGACGGCTCGGGCCCTCGCTGGAGCAGGTTGTCGACGCGGGTCCGCACCTCGCCATCCCGCAGATACACGGCGCCGGCCAGGAAGGCGAGCAGCGCTACCACCCCGAGGCTTCCCCCCCACCGCCGGGCGGCGCTCCGGCCCACCAGCACTGGCCAGACGGCCAGCGCAACGCCCAAGGCCAGCCATGCGCCGCGGCTCACGGTCAGCAGGAGCCCGCAGGCCAAGAGCGCCGCCAGATACCCGCAGAGCACGCGCTGGACGGCGCCCGCGCCCCGCTGAAAGGTCACGGCGAGCATCGGCGGCAACAAAAGGTTCAGGAACGCCGCAAGGCTGTTGGGAATACCGAAAGGGCCACTCGAACGATCGAGAAACTGGGCTGCCTGGACCCGCCCCAGCATGAGCCATCGATGGTCGGCCAAACGTTGGTAGGCGGCCATCGCCACCGCCACCGCTCCCACCGCCACGACTCCCCAAAACAACGTCTCCCGCGCTCGCGCCCCGCGAATCCCCTGCAGCACCACCCAGAACACCGCCGCCGTTTGCGCCCAGCCCAGCCAATCCCGCCATCCCAGCCACGCCACCGGGCTGATCAGGACAACGTTCAAAGCCGCATAGCCCAGAAACGGCACCGTCAGGAGGGCGGGCAGACAGAGCCGCAGTCCGTGCTCCCGCCGGATCTCCAGGGTCAGCCAGACCAGGAACGCCGCCGTCTCGAGCACCGTGGTGGCCACCATCGTCTCGGGTCGATAACCTCCAAGACACAGCGTCGTCCACGACAGCGCCGCCAGCACCAGACCGGTGAGAATCCAATCACCCGCCGCCGCGTCGCCCGGCGCTCCCGCAGCCGCCGCTGGCCATTTATGAACAAAATTCATTCCGAACCAGCGCTTGGCATTTTACGTGCTTCTACCCGTCCGTTTGGAGCGCCCGTCTGGTTTGCTTTTGACGGGGCGCCGGAAGCTACACAAACCTCAAACCTGTTTTTCTCCTAACCAACAATAAAGGACGCACCTACATGACACCGAAGGAAGTAATCAAACTGGCCCAGGACAAAGAAGTCAAAATCGTCGACTTCAAGCTCTGCGACATCCTCGGCACCTGGCAGCACTTTGCCGTGCCCGTGAACGAATTGACCGAAAAGGTCTTCGAGGAGGGTTTGGGCTTCGACGGCTCCTCGGTCCGCGGCTGGCGGGTGATCAACTCGTCGGACATGTTGATCATTCCCGACCCGGTGACGGCGTTCATCGATCCGTTTGCCGCCAACAAAACGCTGAGCCTGGCGTGCGACACCATCGATCCGCTCACCCGTGAGCCCTACGAGCGGGATCCGCGCGGCGTCGCGAAAAAGGCGGAGGCCTACCTGAAGAGCACGGGACTGGCCGACACGGCGTACTTTGGGCCGGAGGCCGAATTCTTCATCTTCGACAGTGTGCGCTACGACACGACGTCGAACAGCTCGTTCTATCACCTGGACTCGATCGAGGGCATCTGGAATCGCGGCAAGGAGAAGGAGGAGGACGGCTCGGGCAATCTCGGCTACAAGATCCGTCACAAGGAGGGCTATTTCCCGGTCCCGCCCACCGACCAGCTCGTGGACGTCCGCAATGAAATGATCCTGACGATGATCGAGCTCGGCATTCCGATCGAGCGCGAGCACCACGAGGTGGCCACCGCGGGCCAGGCGGAAATCGACATCGTGTTCGACACCCTGCTGCGGACGTCGGACAAGATGTGCCTCTACAAATACGTCTGCAAAAACGTCGCGCATAAACACGGCAAGACCGTGACCTTCATGCCCAAGCCGCTCTTCGGGGACAACGGCTCGGGCATGCACACGCACCAGTCGCTGTGGAAGGGCGGCAAGCCGCTGTTCGCGGGCAACAGTTACGCGGGCCTGAGCGAGATGGCCATCTACTACATCGGCGGCGTCCTCAAGCACGCGCCGGCGCTCTGCGCGCTCTGCAATCCGACGAACAACTCATACAAGCGCCTCGTGCCCGGCTTCGAAGCCCCGGTGAATCTCGCCTATTCGGCGCGGAACCGCTCGGCCTCCATCCGCATCCCGACTTACAGCCCGAGCCCGAAGGCCAAGCGCATCGAATACCGCACGCCCGACCCGGCGGCCAATCCCTATCTGGCCAACTCCGCCATGCTCATGGCCGGCCTGGACGGCATTCAGAACAAGATCCACCCCGGCGAGGCACTGGACAAGAACCTCTACGAGCTGCCGCCGGAGGAAAAGGCCAAGGTCCCGACTGTGCCCGACTCGCTCAAGGGCGCGCTTGAGGCCCTGGAGGCGGATCATGCGTTTCTGACCAAGGGCGACGTCTTCACCCAGGACTTCCTCGACAACTACATCGAGATGAAGAAGGCGGAATACGACGCCCTGCGCATCCGTCCGCATCCCTACGAGTTCCACCTCTACTACGACGTGTAATCGGCGGCGTGCGGCGTAGTCGCCGTCCCGTCGCGTTCCCTTCCAGGCCGGTTCATTGCGAACCGGCCTTTTTCCCGCCCGGCCGGCGCGTGCAACCCTGCGTCAGGCGTCCGCCTTTGGGTCCGACGGCCGGGGCGAGACGTCTTTGGTCAGCGCCGTCTCCGGCAGGCGCCGGACCCCGGTCCATCGTGCCCGGAAGAGTTCATCCATCGCCGTCACCACCGCCGCCGGAAGGCGCTTCACCAGGTCCTCGACCGGCGGCAGTTCGGCCGCCACGGGCTCCAGGTCCGCCAGAGCTCCGGGCGGCGTGTCGGACGCCTCTGCGGCCGGCTCTGCCGCCCGCGATGCCGCGGCGGCCTCCTCCCCGTTCTCCTCGGCCGCTGAAGTCGGCGTCGTTGGCATGCGCGCCCCGGCGCGCGCCGCCAGGCGCCCATCAAGCACCGCGATCAGGTCTTTTTTTTTTCGCCGTTGCCGGCGCCGCCCTCGCCGGCCGCCGCCACGGTCGCGGGGGCCTCCTCCGCCAGCGCCGACAACTCCTTGATCAGGCTGTCAATCGCGCGTGCCCGGCTGGCCTCGACCGCCTTGAGCAGGGTCACCTCGAAATTGATTTTCTCCGCCAGGCCGTGCTTCACGGCCCCCTCGCCCTCGCGCAACCCGTCCAGCAGCCGCGTCAATTGCTCGGTCGTCAACGGCGCGCCGCCCAGCGCGGCGCTCTGGCCGCTCTGCGCAATCGCGTCGAGCAGCGCCGTGCGCACGTGGGCCTGCAGGTCCACCAGCAAC
>JBJKRD010000140.1:0-13589 GCA_046704925.1 Opitutaceae bacterium
GCATTGTTGTGGACGGGTCAACCGCATTCCACTCCGGACCTCGCGGAGCGGTCCCGGGATTACGCGGCGATCGCCGCCGCCGGCCGGACCGCCAGAAACGCCGTTTGGCGCCAAAGCCTCGAGCAGCTGGCGGACGCGGTCCGGGAGTCGTTTGCCGTCCAGACGGCCGAGGGCATGGCGGCCCTGCCTACAGACCTGGCGGGTGCCCTCGCGTGGAAATATTGCGGCGGAGGATTCGGCGGCTATGCCGTCTACCTGTTCGCCAATCCCGGGGATCGCGACGCCGCCTGCGCCCGCCCGGGTTTCCGGGCCGTCGAGCCATACGTGGCCCAACGGTGAACAGCCGGGACGCCCGAACTCGCGCCACAGGACCACCCACCAACTGGCGGGTGCCGAATGCCGATTGCCGGATTGCGAGATTTGGACGGACCGAGTCGCTTCATCCGGCACGCCTTGCACCCATTTGATGTCTGACCTCCGATCCCTGCTCTCTGACCCCTGATCTCCGAGTTCACAGACCGCCTCGCTCCCCTGCTCCACCGATTCTTCCTCGAATCGCCGGACGCCTATCTGGCCTGGCCGGCGGCGGCGATGGTGCTGGGGACGCTGTTTGTGATGATCAGAGGCAAACCGGCGACCCGACTCGCGGTCGTGCCGCGCACGACGGCAGGCCTGGCCGGCATCGTCACGGCGCCCTTCCTCCACGCCAACGTCTCCCACCTGGCCGCCAATCTGCCGCCGTTCATCGGACTCGGCGCGCTGGTATTACGGCGTCATGCGAGTCAGTTCATTGAGGTGGCGGTCGCCATCGCCCTAACGCAGGGCGCGTTGCTCTGGCTGTGCGGCCGGAGGGCCGCGCACCTGGGCATGAGCGGTGTGACCTTCGGTTTTCTCGGCTACCTGCTCGCCGTCGCCTGGTTTGCCCGGACGATGCCGGATCTGCTTATCGCCGGTGGCGTACTCGTTTACTATGGCGGCATGCTCGCCGGCGTGCGCCCCGTCCGCGACGGCACCTCGTGGGAGGCCCACCTGTTCGGTCTCCTCGCCGGCGTCGCGTGCGCCTGGCTCGGGATGCGGTGAGCCGCAAAATCTCGCCTGGATATCCCTCCGATCGATGCTCCCGCCGGCCTTTGGAAGTCGCCATCGATCATCTCTCATCCTCGCGCCGTGCGTTTCTCTGCGATGGTCGCCCCTCAGCAGTGTCATCCCGCAGCCACCGCCGAGACGCTCGGAGCGCCGGAGCGAACCCCGGAAACCTTTGCACCGACCCCCAATTGATGGCCGATCGATCAGCGAATTTCGACCTTGGACTTGGAACCTGCGCAGCGGCTCACTTTCGCCCTCATTCGCACTTTCACTCGGGCCGCCTTGATCGCCTGCCCTTGTCGGCCGTAGTCCCGCGAAAGCGGGACGAAGCCGGAGACAGGCCCCCACCGGTCACGCCCGGGCCGTCAAATACGCCTGGAGGTTCGCGAGGCAACGCTCGTTCTGGACGGGAGTGCCAACGGTAATCCGAACGTGTGCGGGCATGTTGCCAAAGGGCCGGACGATCGTGCCGCGGCGCTGCAGAAATTGAAATGCCGCCGCTCCGTCCGGCACCTTCACCAGGATGAAATTCGCCTCCGACGGCACGTGCTCCAGTCCCAGCTGGTCGAAGCCTGCCGCGAGTTGTTGGAGGCCGGCGAAATTGTTTTCGCGGCTGCGCCGCACAAACTCCGCATCGTCGAGTGCCGCCACCGCCGCGGCCTGCGCCACCGAACTGATGTTGAACGGCGCCCGCGCCCGGTGCAGCAACGCCGCGATGTCGGGCCGCGTATAGCCGTAGCCGATCCTCAATCCCGCCAAACCGTAAATCTTCGAAAAGGTGCGGGTGCACAGCACCGGCCGGCCCTCGGCGATGAGCGGCCGCAGGTCCGGCGCCCGCTCCTGGTACTCGGCGTAGGCCTGGTCGAGCACGAAGAGCACGTTTTCCGGCAACTCACGGGCAAGTGCGGTCAGCGCCGCCTCCGTGTCCGCCGTGCCCGTGGGATTGTTGGGGCAGGCCAGAAAGACGATCCGGGTGCGGGGGGTGATCGCCGCCCGCACGGCCGCCAAATCATGCCGGAATGCGGGCATCGGCACCTCGACCCCCTTCGCGCCCATCAGCAACGTGGCCAGCTTGTACACGACGAAGCCGTAAATGCCCATGATGGCCTCGGTGCCTGGGCCCAGAAACACGTGCGCCGCCAGCTCGAGCACCTCGTTGGACCCGTTGCCGAATACGAGTTGGTCGCGCCCGACGCCGAGGCGTCCCGCCAGCTTGTTGGTGAGCTCCCAGCAACTGCCGTCCGGATAGAGGTTCAGACCGGGCAATGTCGCCGCCGCGGCCGTCATCGCCTTGGGTGAGGGGCCAAGTGG
Organism: Opitutaceae bacterium; assembly: GCA_046704925.1. GTDB lineage: Bacteria > Verrucomicrobiota > Verrucomicrobiia > Opitutales > Opitutaceae > Fen-1467. Next base: position 2,398 of record JBJKRD010000140.1, read on the forward strand.
ATTCTCGTTGGAAGCCAGCTTGTCGATCGCCGCCGGGTTCAGGCCGAACTCCCGCGCCACTTGGGCGATCGGCTTCCCCGGCTGGTAGACCGGTTGATTCAGAATCTGGGCTTGGGCGAAGCGGGAGGCGTCCATGGTGGTTTCTCCGTCAAGTGTCCTAGGGGATCGTTCGGGCCGATGCAATTCCCGCGGACCTGATCGAACCACCCCGGCACCGTTTCCGTTCGCGCGAACGCCACGGCGGAATTCTCCGCTCGGTGGTCAGGTGGTCGATTCGCGCTCTCGGGCGGATCAAAGACCACGACCCACCCTGGGGCCAGTCAGCCGGTCAGTGGCGCCGGCAGCCATGAGGCCGCAATTGCCGCGCCCAACATCCTGGCAACGGCATACCGCTCCTCCCGTGACAGCAAGGTCCACTCAAGGTCCAGCAACTGAAACGCCAATTTGCGGCCGGCATCACGATCGGCCCACGAATCGGTTCGAGGGAAGGGGGAACCAGCCCTCGTAATCATGGGCGGAACCGTCCTGCGCTGCGCACCGCCTGCGTCCGAAACGGCAGAGGTCGCCCATCCGCCCCGGACCCGATGACCTGTTGCCGCCGGCCTTCCTGCCTCTGCCATCAGATGGGATTCGTGCCTGACCATCACCACGACCCGCCGGACAAAATCAAATTGCTCCGCGACCCTCCGGTTCGGCCGGTCAACCCCCGCCCAGGCATTGCGCATATGCATGGTATTCAGCAACTTAATATTTGAGGACCTTGGCCAAACACCTCAGCCGAACCGGCTACCCTGATATTCGTGGGTGTTCGCCACTAATACATGCGCAATTTCTTCGAAAAACCAATCAACCAAGCGCGCCGGCCAAAGAAAAGCTCACCGGGTTCCTGCCCATCGTGGTTGCCTCCGTCCCCGAAGACCGCCATGCCTTCGCCGCACACCTCCAAGGTCGGCGCCATCTTCATCAACCTGAGTTCTTGACGCCGTCGACCGGGATCGGCGTCGCCACGCGAAACCACCGCGCGGCTCACCCCGGTCAGGTTTCCTTGGGCGGCTCCGGTGACCGTCCATAGAGATCGGCCAGTTCCCGCAGGTAGGCGGCCGTGCCGTCGAACAGCCGGTCCAATTGCGAGGCGCGATACCGCCACTGCCAGTTGCCCTCGGCCCGGCCGGGCAGGTTGAGGCGCGCCGCCGAACCGAGACTGAGGATGTCCGGCACCGAAATAACCGCGAGCCGGCTGACCGCGGCGTACGCCATCCGGATGAAGTCCCAGCCGATCTCGCTCCCGTTGACCCGCAGGTAGCGGCGGACATGGTCGCGCGTCTGCTCGCCGACGGTCGCGTACCACCCCAGCGTCGTGTCGTTGTCGTGCGTGCCGGGATAGACGACGCCGTTGGCCTCCAGGTTGTGCGGAAGGTAGAGGTTCGAACTCTCACCCCCGAACGCGAACTGCAACACCGCCATGCCCGGCAGGCCGGTGTCGCGGCGCAGTTGCCGGGCGGCATCGGAAAGATCGCCCAGGTCTTCGGCGACGATCCGCGCCCCCGGATGCGCCCGCCGCACCGATTCGAAGAACTTGAGGCCGGGACCGGGCCGCCACTCCCCGCCGCGCGCGTTGGCGGCAGGCAGCGGTATGCGCCAGTAGTCGGCAAAGCCGCGGAAATGGTCGATGCGCACCACGTCGGAGAGTTCGAACGCGGCGCGAAGCCGGGCGTGCCACCAGCGGAAATCGTCGGCCGCGTGCGCCTCCCACCGATAGAGCGGATTGCCCCAGAGCTGGCCGTCCGCCGAGAAATAATCGGGCGGCACGCCCGCCACCGCGAGCGGCTGTCCCGTTTTGGGGTCGAATTCGAACAAATGCGGCGCGGACCAGGCATCGGCGCTGTCCCGGGCCACAAAGATCGGCAGGTCGCCGATGATGCCCACCCCGCGCCGGGCGGCGGCGGTCTTCACCCGGCGCCATTGGCCGAAGAACACGTATTGCGTAAAGGCGTGCATCTCCACCGCGGTCGCCAGCTGGCCGCGCAGCCGCGACTTCAACGCCCGTTCGTAGACGCGCGCCTCCGCCGGCCATTCCCACCATGGGCGACCCTGATGATGGTCCTTCAATGCCCGAAACAACGCGTACGGCTCCAGCCACGCCGCGTTGGCCCGTTGGAAGGCGACGAAATCCCCGTAGGGCCCGCTGCCCCGGGCGGCGCGCATGCTGGCGTGCGCCCGCGCCAGCAGGGGCCAGACCAGGCGGTAAAGCGCACCGTAGTCGACCCGATCGGCATTGAGAAAAACCAGCGGGCCGAGCGCATCCTGCGGCAGCAGGCCGTGCCGCGTCAGCTCCAGCAGGTTGATGAGATAGGGATTACCGGCGAAGGCGGAAAAACACTGGTATGGCGAGTCACCGAAGCCGGTCGGCCCGAGTGGACAGAGCTGCCAGTAACGAGCGCCCGCCGCGGCCACAAAGTCGAGGAATCGATCGAGGTGCTCGTCGAACGTCCCGATCCCGAAGTCGCCGGGCAGCGACGTCGGATGCAACAGGATGCCCGCGGCGCGGGTGGTCAGCCAGTCGAAGCGCGGAGCGGAAACGGGCGATGGCGGTGAGGACATGCGGGCGACGGATGGTCGGCGCCAGCGTGGTCATCCGGGTCCCCTTTGCAAGACGCCGCCGCACCCGCCCACCCCTGTTCGTCGTTCGGCATCGGGCTTTGATGCCGCGGCAATACCGGTCCAACAGACCGACGCGCCCGGGTCGCGTGTCGCTAATACCCGGCCGCCTGGCCGTCCTTCCGGCTCTCGCTGGCGCCATAGTAGACCCGGTTCTTCGCGTCCCACATGATCGCCTGGTAGCCGCCAAAGCCGCCGAGATCGACCCGGATATCGTGCCCGCGCCGCTTCAGTTCGGCCACCGTGTCCCACGGGATGCCGCTTTCCAGATAGACAAAGCCGCCGTCGGTCATCTTGGGGTGGTTGTAGTCGGTCGAGCCATCATGCTGCCAACGCGCCGCGTCGCCCGCCTCCTGCAGGTTCATCCCGTAGTCGACCAGGTTGACGATGATCTGCACATGTCCCTGCGGCTGCATCGGTCCCCCCATCACGCCAAACGCGATCCACGGCTGTCCATTCTTCATCGCAAACGCGGGGATGATGGTGTGCAGCGGCCGCTTGCCCGGCGCATAAACGTTCGGATGACCGGCCTCCATCGTGAACATCTCCCCGCGGTCCTGGAAATCAAAGCCCAGGCCCGGCACGGTGATGCCGCTGCCCATGCCGCGGTAATTGCTCTGGATCAGCGACACCATGTTGCCGTCGGCGTCGGCAGTGCAGAGGTAGATGGTGTCGCCGTGCTGCATCGCCGGATTGCCCGCATCATAGGCCCGGCCGGCGTGCGCCATATCGATCAGTTTCCGGCGCTGCGCGGCGTAGGCCTTGGAAATCAGCCACTTCACCGGGGCCGGGGCGAAATCCGGATCGGCGTAATAGCGCGCCCGGTCCTCGAAGGCCAGTTTCTTGGCCTCGATCATCACGTGCAGCGCGTCCGCGGAGAGAAAACCCATCTTTCGCAGGTCGAAACCCTCGAGGATGTTGAGCATCTCCAGGGCCGCGATGCCCTGCCCGTTGGGCGGCAGTTCGAACACGTCGACGCCACGGTAATTGGTCGACACCGGCTCCACCCAGGTCGAGTGATGCCGTTCGAAGTCGGCCTTGCGCAGCCAGCCGCCGTTCGCCCGCATGAAGGCGTCGATCCGTTCGGCGATCTCACCGCGATAAAACCCCTGGCTGCCCTGCGCCGCGATCAGCTCGTAGGTGCGCGCCAAGTCCGGATTGCGGAAAATCTCGCCCTTGGCCGGCGCCTGACCGCCGGGCGCGTAGGTATCAAGGAAGGCTCCCGGCAGGTGCTGGGTGCGCAGGATGTCGACGTTGCGCACCCAATAGAAGGCTATCAGCTCGCTGACAGGAAAACCTTCCTTCGCATAGCGAATCGCGGGCGCCAGGACCTGGGCCATCGGCAGGCGGCCGAATTTCGTGTGCAGCTCCTCCCAGCCGTCGACCGCCCCGGGCACGCTGATCGGCAGCATGCCGAACGGCGGAATGGTGGTGCGGTGCAGCTTGGCGAGTTCGTCCTGCATTTGTTCGTAGCTGAGGCCGAGCGGCGAGTGCCCCGAGGCATTGAGACCGTAAAGCTTGTGGTCGCGGGCGCTCCACACGATCGCGAACAGGTCGCCCCCCACCCCGCTGCTCACCGGTTCCATCAGGCCGAGCGCCGCATTCGCGGCGATCGCGGCGTCGACCGCGGATCCGCCCGCCTTGAGAATATCGAGTCCAACCTGCGTCGCCAGCGGCTGACTGGTGCACACCATGCCATGCTGCGCGATAACTTCAGAACGGGTGGCGAACGATCTGCCGGTGATGCGGTCCACTTGGGCGAATGTGACGGCCGCCATTGAAATTGCGAGGAGAGGAATACGGACGAGCCGCGCGGGGTACATGGCCGCACGCTAGCCCGGGCGGATGCCGGGTCAACACATCGACCCATCCCCACACCCTGGCCCGGCGCCGTTTGCATTTTGCGCGCACCGGACGACGTTCAACGCGGATGCTCACCACCCTGGTCCATCTCCTGGCCCACCGGCCCTCCGCCCAATACGAGCGGGCGTTTGTCCGTCAAGTGGAGGTGACCGACCAGATCGCGCGCAATTTGTGGGTCGAGCGGCTGATCCTCGCCGGGTGGCTCGTCATCGTGGTCAAATGTTTCGTCGTGATCTGGGCCATCGATCATTGGAACGTGCCGTTCAGCCCGTATTGGATCATCATCCCGACGGTCCTGATGGGCGCGCTCTGTACCGCGGTCTATTACTGGCGGGACTGAGCCGACCGGCGGTCGCCGGTACCCGACAGCCATCGATCCAGCATTGCCTGCCTTTCCTTTCCGGTATCCGGTATCCGCCATCCCCGATCTCACATGCCCTCCGTTCCCGAACTCCGCAGTCCTTATGTCAAGGTCGGCCGCCTCGTCTATTTCGGCCGGATGCTCGACAAGATCCGTCTGCACGCCGCGGGTCGGCTCCCGGCCGAATATCACGCCAACCTCGGCGAGGTCCGGCCCACGGTGTTCGACGCGCGCTGCTGCCGTTTCCTCGGCGTGCGGTACGCCGACGTGGTCGCCCAGACGCTGGCGGGCGGCACCGATGAAGAAATCCTGTCCTGGTGTGAAACCCAGGGCGCCCGCCACACCGACGATGAATGCAACATCTGGAACCGGTTTCTGATGAAAGCCGGCTGGCGCGACGACCGCTCGGCCGTGCTGCAGGAGCGGGTTCGCGAGTACGACCTCGCCGGCAAACCCATCGAGACGTTCTTCGATCTGATCGATTACGACGAGGGACGCGATCCGGTCGCGGCGAGGGCCTGGCTGTGGTGATGCGACGTGGCTCGCCGGCCCGACCGAACGCTGTCGACGCGTGAACCTCATCGTCATGGGAGTCGCCGGCTCCGGAAAAACCACGGTGGGCCGCCGTCTCGCCACCCGGCTGGGTGCGCCCTGGCGTTTCATCGAGGCCGACGATTTTCACCCGGCCGCCAACATCGCCAAAATGTCGCAGGGCGTGCCGCTGGACGATGCCGACCGCGCCCCGTGGCTGGCCGCGCTGCGGGCCCAACTCGACGCCAGTTCCCGCCAGGGAGAATCCGTGGTCCTCGCCTGTTCGGCGCTCAAGGCTGCCTATCGCCGCACCCTTGCCAGCGGCGCCGGGAGCGCGCGGTTCATCTATCTGAAAGCTGACCCGCAGACCCTCTCGGACCGGCTGCGTGCCCGGCGGGGACATTACATGAAGGCGGATCTGCTGCAGAGCCAGCTCGACACCCTGGAGGAACCCGCCGCCGATGCCGCGCTGGTCGTCGATGCCGACCGACCCCCGGACGAAATCGTCGCCGAGATCGTCCAGGAACTTGGATTGTGAGCGGATTCTCGTTGTCATCGCGCCGCGCATCGGGGGTCCGGCGCCCGATTGGGCCGACCGGCCCGGCCGCAACCACGGCTCGACCCGCGGCCATGCGGCGTCATCGTTAATCCCTGACCGGCGACCCTCCGACCACTCCGCCATGTCACCCGCCGCCGCCATCCGCTTCCGTTTGCTCGCCAGCGTCCTCAGCCTCCTGCTGTTGGTCGCGATCGCGCTGGCCGGCTATGTGTGGTGGGCCACCGAGCGCAGCCTCCCCCAACTGGACGGCACCGCGACGCTGGCCGGACTTTCGGCCACGGTCACGGTGGACCGGGACGCGCTCGGCGTGCCGACCATCCACGGCGCCACCCGGATGGACGTCGCCCGTGGGCTCGGCTACGTGCACGCGCAGGACCGATTTTTTCAAATGGATCTTTTGCGGCGCCGGGCCGCCGGCGAGTTGGCCGAGCTCTTCGGAAAGTCGGCCGTGCCGCTCGACCGCCAGGCGCGGGTCCACGATTTCCGCTCCCTTGCGCAAAAGGCCCTGGCCCTGCTCCCGCCCGAGCAACGCGCCTTGGTGGAGGCTTACACCGCCGGGGTCAACGCCGGCCTCGCCGCGCTCCGGGCCCGACCCTTCGAGTACACCGTGCTGCGCCTCCAGCCCCGGCCGTGGCAGCCGGAGGACACGTTGCTGGTGGGCTATGCACAGGTCCTCACGCTCCAGGACACGCAGGGCGATTACGAACGCATGCTGGCCGCCATCGAGGACACCTACGGACGGGCCATGCTCGACTTCCTGGTGCCTCGCGGAACCGAACTCGATGCCGCGCTCGACGGCAGCACGTACCCGCCCCCACCGGTGCCCGGAACCAACGTCATCGATCTTCGTCGGCAGGATCCCGCGACGGCGGAGGGTATCGGCCGTGCCACGCCGGCCCGGTGGTCCGCCCCGGATCGTCAACTGGCCCCCGGATCGAACGCCTTCGCGCTCGCCGGCAACCGCACCACCACCGGCGCGGCTCTCCTGGCCAACGACATGCATCTGCACCTGCAGGTGCCCAATCTCTGGTATCGGGCCTCGCTGGTTTGGGGCGGCGGCCAGGGTCCCAAAGACCGGCCGGATGCCGGCGACACCCACCAGGTCACCGGGGTGACCATCCCCGGAATCCCGCTGGTGATCGCCGGCAGCAACGGCCACATCGCCTGGGGATTCACGAACAGCTACGCCGATACCAGCGACATCGTCATCGTTGAGCCGACCAGCCTCGGTCCGATGACCTATCGGAACGGCGACAACGTGGAGATGGTGCAGGATCGCCACGCAACGATCCGGATCAAGGGCGGCGGTTCCGTCGATGCCGTCACCCGATGGACCATTTGGGGCCCGGTCGTCGGCGAAGGCAGCCTCGGCCGTTCGTTCGTGCTGCACTGGGTCTTTGATGAGCCCGCGGCGGCGAATTTGAATCTCCAGGAACTGGAGACGACCACGAGCGTTGCCTCGGCCCTTTCCCGGGCACCCAGCTTCGGCATCCCGCCGCAGAATTTCGTGGTGGCCGATCGGTCGGGCGCCATCGGCTGGACGGTGGCCGGGCCTCTCCCCCGGCGCGTGGGTTACGACGGCCGGCTGCCGGCCAGCTGGGCCTACGGCGACCGGCGCTGGAACGGCTTCCTGCCGGCGGCCGAATATCCACGCGTCGTTTCGCCGCCGTCCGGGCAGATCTGGTCCGGCAACAACCGGATGGTCGGCGGCGCCGCCTACATCAAATTGGGCGACGGCGGCTACCCGTCCGCCGCCCGGGCCCGCCAGATCCGTGACGATCTGACGGCGCTCACCAAGGCCGCCGGGCCGCGGGATCTGCTGGCGGTGCAACTCGACGACCGCGCCCTGATGATGGCCCGGTGGCAGAAGCTCCTGCTCGCCACGCTCACCCCGGGCGCCATCGCGGACCATGCGGAACGCGCCGGTTTGCGCCGCCTTGTCGCCCAATGGAAGGGCCGCGCGTCCGTCGACTCGGTGGCTTACTACCTGGTGCGCCGCTGGCGCGAATTCGTGGCCGATCGGGCGCTGGGCCCCGTCTGTCGTCCCTGCCATCGGGATTACGAGGCCTTCGATTTTCACCGGATCGATTACGAGGAGCCGTTGTGGCGCCTCGTGCATGAACAGCCGCCGAACTTCCTCACCCCTGATTACCTTTCGTGGCCGGATCTGCTGCTGGCCGCCGCGGACGATGTGTTGCGCTGGGCCGACCGGCAGAATCGTCCGCTCTCCCGACTGACCTGGGGGTTGCGCAACACCGCGCGTATCCAGCATCCCTTCAGCCGATTCCTGCCCGGCGTCGTGGCGCAATTCCTCGACATGCCCGCCCAGCCGCTTCCTGGCGACCACGATATCCCCCGCGTCCAGGCACCGTCCTTCGGTGCCTCGGAACGATTCGTGGTCGCCCCGGGTCACGAAAACGAGGGCATCTTCGAAATGCCATGCGGCGAATGCGGTAATCCGCTATCGCCATTCTACCGGGCCGGTCACGAGGCTTGGGTGCATGGCGATCCCACGCCGTTCCTGCCGGGACCCACCCGGCATACGCTGCGCCTGCAACCCTGAGCCCGGATCCGGCCCGGATCACGAACGCCAGCGCCACCGGAGATGGCGCAGGCCCCACCACGTCATCTTCAGCAGCAGCCAGCCGTGGCGAAATCGGGAGATGTTGGTCTGGCCGTAGGTGCGATCCCGGTAACGGACCGGCACGTCGCGAATGCGAAGATCGAGCAACGCGGCGCCGAACAGCAGATTGAAATCGCCAAACGGGTCGAATTCGCCGAACGGTTCGATGCGCCGCAGCATCCGCTCGTAGTCGGAGCGCATCATCATCTTCGTCCCGCAAAGGCTGTCCTTCAGCTGCTGACCGAGCACGTAACTGAGCGCCACCGAGAAGAATTTGTTGCCCAGCAGATTGAGAAAACGCATCGCCCGCTTCTCCATCGGATAGACCAGCCGGCTGCCGTTCACAAACTCGGCCACGCCGCCGGCGAGCGCCTCGAAGAACTTCGGGAGTTCCTCGGGCGGCGCGGTGAGATCGGCATCCTGGATGACGAGAACATCGCCCCGGGCCGCGGCGAAACCCGTGCGGACCGCATCCCATTTCCCCTTCGCCGGCTGCTTCAGCGCGCGGACGGCATGGGGGCCCCGATACGCCGCCATCTCCTCCTGCAGCACGGCCCAGGTATCGTCCTGGCTGTGGCCCTCCACGAAGATCACCTCCGTGCGACGACCGAGCGTCGGGATGCGAGCCAGGGCGGCGCGAAGGTTGCCCGCCTCGTTGCGCGCCGGCACCACCACGGTGCAACTGATCTCGCCGGCGATGGCCGGCGCCCGGCGGGGACGGGCGGTGATTGCCAGGGTGATGCCAAAATGCCGGACGACCGGCAGCTTCACCAGCAACCCGTTGCACAAAGGCGCCAGCAACGGCACCTCGAAGGGCAGGAGTTGCAGGCGTTCGAAACACACGACTTCCCAGCCGGCCAGCTCCAAGAGATTGAAAAGATCGTTGTGTGACAGCCAGTTGCTGGAAGGCTGCGGACTCACCAGCCCCACCCGCACCGCCAGACGCAGCGCGAACAGCCACAGCGTGTTGATCGTGGTGATGTGCAGGCGGGTCCGCGCATGCGCCGCCGCGTGGAGCCGCGTGAGTGATTCATGAATGTCGCCAAGGTAGCCGGTGAGGTAATCGAAGATGATGTGGTCAAAGGGTCCCTCGATGCGGTCACTTTCGATATCGGCATTGCGAAATTCCAATGCCGGATCGGCCCCATGGCGCTCCCGGGCCTTGGCGATCATGCGTCCGCTGAAATCCAGCCCCAGGCCGCGGGCCGGCTTCAATCCGGCGAGCAGGTCACCGCTGCCGCAACCGCACTCAAGCACCCGCTGCCCGCCGGGAACGTGGTGCTGGAAAAACCGCAGCAACTGGGCGTGGAAGCCGCGCTGCGCCCGCCGGGGGCCGGCATCATGATCGGCGACCCAGTCAAAATGGCGACGCAAGGTCGACGCAAAGGGGTGGTTCGACATGGAACACAATCGGCCGGGACGACCAGCGACGGCCCCGTCCTGGATTCAAAGCTAAGCCGCGGCGGCGGCGCGACACCAGCGGTTTCTACCCGGCATAGGCGTCGGCCGGCAGGCCGCAAACTCCCGGGCGCACCCGAAAGAGCCCTCCGGCCAGCGGCTGGGCGTCGAGCTGCTCCTCGGACAGTCCTTCCCGCGCCGAGGTGAGGTAAAGGACGTCGAGGTCCGCCCCGCCAAACGCGCAGGACGTCACGCGCGCCACCGGCAGACGGATGGTCTGCAGCCATTCGCCCGTGCGCGGATTCCACCGTGTCACGCCCCAACCCTCCCACATGGCAATCCAGAGCATGCCCTCGGCGTCAAGGGTGGAGCCATCCGGACGCCCCAGCTCGTCCGGAATCGCAATCGCGGGGCGCCGGTTCGTGATGCCACCGCCGGCATGGTCGTAGTCGAAGGCATCGACCCGCCGCAACGCGGTGTCGATAAAGTAGACCGTGCGCCGATCTTGGCTCCACACGATGCCATTCGACGTCCCTACGTCGCGCAGCATCACGTGCATCGAACCGTCGGAATCGAGCCGGTATAGGCGTCCTTGCGGCCTCGGTCCCTTCGTCAACCCCATGGTTCCCGCCCAGAACCGTCCGGCCGGATCGCATTTGCCGTCGTTGAACCGAACCACCGCCGGATCGTGTTCCGGGGGCCGTGGCCACAACTCGACCCGGCCCGTATCGGGATTGAGCGCGGCGAATCCCTCCTGCAGCGCGATCATCAGCCCCCCTTTGGCGCGAGGCACTACCGTGCTGACCCGCTGGTCCACGTCGCAGGCGCGGTTGTTTCCCGAGGCCGGATCGAACGTGAAGACCCGCCGCCCCTCAATGTCGACCCACTGCAGGCATTGCCGCGCCGGGTTCCAGATTGCCCCCTCGCCAAGGAGAGTCCGGGCATCAAGCGCCAATTCGGGGCCGGACATCGCTTGCATGGCGCCCAGCTTTGAGCCTCACCTGCGCAAGACAACCCTGTTCCGCTCCGCCAGTCGGTCGCCGCCAGCCTGCAATTGCCGGCGCCCGTTCGTCGTCAGCCGTCGGTCCCGGCCGCTCTCCGGCGTCGTCGGGCCGGCCCGTCCGGCGGAGTGTCGTCCGAAGCGGTGTCGGCCGGCTTGGCCACCCTGAATTTCGATGCCTTCGCGTTCAGCCACAATT
>JBJKRD010000141.1:0-24061 GCA_046704925.1 Opitutaceae bacterium
GATCGATGGCGAGCTGCAGGTCGACGCGGCGCTCGATCCCCACGTGGCCGACACCAAACAGGTCGACGGCGAGGTGGCCGGCCGCGCCAACGTCCTGGTGTTTCCCGACCTGGCGAGCGCCAACATCGGGTTCAAGCTCGTGCAGGTGCTGGCGGGCGCCAACACCTTCGGGCAGATCATCACCGGCCTGAGCCGGCCCGCCGCCGAAGTCAGCCGCGGCGCCAGTGCGCACGATGTCTTCGGTGCGGCCGCCGTGGTGGGTTGCCAGGCGATCGACCGCCGTCTGCTCTACGGCACGCCGTGATCCGGTTCCAGGTTCAGGGTCGGACGCGCCGCGTCCAACGCGTACAACCCGCTCCGCCTTGGAACCCTGAACCTTGAACTCATCTGCCATGCCCGACCCGGTGCCACCTCCGCCCACGCCGTTGCTGACCCAGCCGACCAACGACATCACCCGGCGCATCTTTGTGGCGGCCACGCGGATGAACGACGGCAAGACGACGTTGTGCCTGGGCCTGTTTGCCGCCCTGCAGCACCTGTATCCCCGTGTCGGTTTCATCAAACCGGTCGGCCAGCGTTTCATCGAGGTCCAGGGCCACAAGGTCGACGAGGATTCCTATCTGCTCGATGTGATCTACGACGTGCACGTTCCCATCGAGAGCATGAGCCCGATCACGGTCGATCCGAACTTCACCCGCCGGTATCTCACCAATCCCGGGGACATCCATCCCGGACTGGTGGACCGCATCTGCCGGGCCTTCGACCGCGTGTCGTGGGAAAAGGATTTCACCCTCATCGAGGGCACCGGCCACGCCGGCGTCGGCTCGGTGTTCGGTCTGTCCAACGCCCGGGTGGCTCGGATCCTCGGCGCCAAGGTCGTGCTGGTGTGCCCCGGCGGCATCGGCCGGCCCATCGACGAGGTGGCCCTCAACAAGGCGCTGTTCGACCGGGAGGGCGTGGAGGTGATCGGGGCCATCCTCAACAAGGTCGAGGCCGACAAGATTCCGCAACTCCGCCACTATGTCGGCCTCGGCCTGGCGCAGCTCGGCGTGCCGCTGCTCGGGGTGCTGCCGGTTCAGCAGATGCTCACGGCCCCCAACCTCTCCCAGGTCGCCGAGGAGATCGGCGGGCGCTGGCTCAACGGACGCGACCGCGGCGCACACGAGCGCATCCACCGCGTCGTGGTCGGCGCCATGACCGCGAAGGGCATCATCGACCACCTGCAGGCGGGCAACCTCGTCATCACGCCCGGCGATCGCGATGATGTCATCCTCGCCGCCATGACCGCGACAGGGATCGTCGACGGCAAGACGATCGCCGGCATTATCCTCACCAACGACATCCTGCCCCACGCCAAGATCCTGGAGTTGCTCGCCCACACGGACATCCCGGTGGTCGCCGCAAAAGCAGACGCCTACGCCATCACCTCGAAGATCAACAGCATGACGGTCAAGACCCAGCCGCAGGACACCGACAAGATCCCGGTCATCAAGCGACTGATCACCGAATATGTGGACCTCGAACGGCTGCTGATGGCTTTTTAACGGGGTGCGTCGGTGCTGCCCCGGCCGGGCGCCGTTCGCGCCCCCGGCGGACAATTCTGCCGTTCAATTGTTAGCGCATGCCGGACGTCCCGGGGAAATTGCATCCGGGGCCCCGGCGCATAAAATCAGTGACACGTGATGCGCCCCCCCCGAATTGTCCCCCCTCTGCTGCGCGTGGCCGCGCTGCTGCACCTGGCGGCGGGGTATTCGCCAGATTCCAGCGCCGCCAACCTGACGGTCGACGCCACCCACGCGGTCCGCACCGTCGACGAGCGGGATTTCGGCGTCAACATGGTGATCTGGGACCAGGACGGAAGCACCGCGCAAACGATCTCCCTGCTCCAGGACGCCGGCATCCGGGCTCTGCGCTTCCCGGGTGGCTCGCTGTCGGACACCTACGTCTGGACCAAAAGCAAGAGCTACGACACCTCGACCGGAATGCTCAACTCCTGGTCGTGGGCAACGAGCTTCGGCCAGTTCTGCAGCGTCGTGACCGGCCTCAATCCCACCCCGCAAGTCTTCATCACTGCCAACTATGGCTCCGGCACGCCGCAGATGGCGGCGGCGTGGGTGGCCTATGCGAACGCCAGCGCGACCCTCGCCGGCACCGCGTCCGACGTCACGCTCGGCGTCGACAGCCGGGGCCTGGACTGGAAGACCGCGGGCTACTGGTCCGCCCTGCGCGCCGCGTCGCCGCTGGCGACCGACGACGGCCTCAACTTCCTGCGCTTGGGCCGGGCCGGCCCCTTCGGCATCAAATATTGGGAGATCGGCAACGAGTGCTACGGAAACTGGGAATACGACACCCACGCGGTGGTCAACGATCCCTACACCTACGCCAACGCCGCCAAGGACGACATCGCCCTGATGAAGGCGGTGGACCCGACGATCAAGGTCGGCGTCGTGGGGATCACCGGCGAAGATGCCTATGCCACTTACACCACCCATCCCGCGACCAACCCGCGCACCGGCGTCGTCCACAATGGCTGGACCCCCGTCATGCTCGCCACCCTCAAAGCGCTTGGCGTCACGCCCGATTTCCTCATCTACCACCGCTACGAGCAGACGCCCGGAAAGGAAACCGACGCCACGCTGCTGCAGGACGCCTCCACCTGGCCGAACGACGCGTCGAATCTGCGCCAGATGCTCTCCGATTACCTGGGCGCCGCTGGCGCCAACGTCGAACTCGACGTGACCGAAAACAACTCGGTCTATTCCGACCCGGGCAAACAGACGACCAGCATCGTCAACGGACTCTACCTCGCCGACAGCGTCGGCCACCTCCTCCAGACCGAGTTCAACTCCCTCCTCTGGTGGGATTTTCGCAACGGCCCGCCCACGGACAGCAGTGGTGGTCTGCTCGGGAATCAGAGCTCCTCGTTGTACGGCTGGCGGCTTTACGGGGACTACGGGATGCTCTCGATGCCCTCGACCGCCACCGGGGAGACGACCTATTACGACGCCTACCCCACCTACCATGTGATGAAGCTGCTGTCGCACTTCGCCCGCGGCGGCGACACCGTCGTGTCGGCGTCCAGCGACGACTCGCTGTTGTCGATCTTCGCCGTCAAGCGCGCCGACGGCACGCTCGGCCTCCTCGTCATCAACAAGAGCCCCACGGCGACCACGACCGGCACGTTCGCGCTGACCGGCTTCACCCCGACGGCCACGGCCACAACCTACTCGTACGGCATCCCGCAGGATGAAGCCGCCCGCACCGGCGTCGGCTCGACCGATATTGCGACCTCCACGCTGAGCGATGTCGCGACGGCGTTCAGCGTCGCCTTCATGCCATATTCCGCGACCGTCCTTTCCCTTTCACCGGAATCGGTGGCCATCACAACCCAACCAATGAGCCAGATCGTGACGGCAGGAAACAGCGTCATGTTTTCCGTCCTGGTGGGCTCCGGGTCCGGCGCCACCTACCAATGGCAACGCCAGGCCGCCGGCAGCGGCATCTGGGCCAACGTCGCTGACAACTCGACCTACAGCGGCAGTACGACGTCGACGTTGACCGTGAACGGCACCACCGGCGCGATGAGCGGCGATTCTTTCCAGTGCGTGGTCACCGTGGGCGGCAGCAGCGCCACCAGCGCGGCCGCCACGCTGACGGTGAACGCCCCGGCGCCCCCGCCCTCGGGTGGCGGTGGCGGGGGGAGTGGCGGCGGCGGCTTGATGGAGATTTGGTTCGTCGGCGCCTTGGGCCTGTTGGCAGCCGTCGGCCGGCGGCGCCGACGCGCGGCGCCGGGCCGGTGAATCCGTCGCGCAGCCGTCCCGGCTGCGTGGATCAAAGCCCGTACCGTGAAAACGCAGGCCGGAGGCCCGCGCCACGAGACAATATCCCGTCTGCTACCCTGCGTGGCGCAACCGTCCCGGCTACGGCCACGGGAAAAAGCGTCGGCGTTGACCTGGATCAAGGCGACGGCCGCCGACATCTGCGAACCTGCGCCGATGCCCACTCAATCCCCACGCCCTTTCGCCGCGCCCGACGATGTCGCGGCAGTTTTCGATGTTCGTCCCATCCCCTGCCGGATCAAGCACGCCCAGATCTTCCAGCGTTGGTTCGATCTGCCGGTCGGCGAGTCCTTCGTTCTGCTGAACGACCACGATCCGATTCCGCTGCACTATCAGTTTGAGGCGGAATTCGCGGGCGCCTTCTCCTGGGAATACCTCGAACGCGGCCCGGAGGATTTTCGGGTGAAGATCACCAAGCGGGCGCCCGTGGCCGGGCCGGCCGCGGCGCCGCCGAGCTTCCCCGCGGCCTGCGCGCACGCCGAACCGGCGACCGACGTCATCAGGGAACTGGACGCCCGCGGTCTCGAACCGCCCCAGCCGTTGATTCTCATCCTGGAGGCGCTGGCGGCCCTGCCCGCCGGCGTCCGGCTGCAGGCGCGAACAGATCGGCAACCCTGTCACCTGTTTGGCGAGGCGGCGCAACGGGGATTCAACCATGAGTGTCACGAACAGCCTGACGGCAGTTGGATCACCACCCTCTTTCGCGCCTAGGTCCCCCGCGCCGCGGGCGCGATCGACCGCCCCGGGGCCGGTCCTGACCGGAAGCTGGCTGGCCACCCAAGGCCGCCTGCCGCTTGCGTTCATGGGCCTGGGCCTCGTGTGGTTGGCCATCGCGACGGCGCTGCTCGTCGGGCATTCCGACCTGCTGGCGCTGCCCCATTTTGTCCCGCCGGTCGTGGCGCTGACGCATGCCTGGGTCCTGGGGGTGTTCGTGACCGTGGCCTGCGGGGCGGTCTACCAACTGGCGCCGGTCGCCCTCGGCACCACCCTGTGGAGCGAGCGCGGCGCCTGGTGGCACCTGGCCCTGCATGCGGTCGGCGTACCCGGCATGGTCTACTGCCTCTGGACCTGGAACCTGCCGGGACTCGGCGTCTTCGGTCTCGCCGTGGCCCTGGGTATCGCCGGGTTCGCCGTCAACACCTGGGGCACCGTGCAGCGCTCCGGCCGCCGTGACGCTGTCGCGTGGTCGCTGGCGTTGGCCGCCGGGTGGTTGCTCGCCACCGCCTCGGCGGGCCTGTTGCTGGCCGCGAACCACCGTTGGGGCTTCCTGCGCGCCGATCCGCTGGCGTTGCTGCGCGCCCACGCGCACCTGGGGCTCGTCGGATTCTTCGTCACCCTGCTGCAAGGCGTGACCTTCCGCCTCGTGCCGATGTTCACGCTCGGCGAGGTGCGGGACTGGCGGCCGGTCAACGCCGGCTTGGGGTTGAGCCAGGTCGGCCTCCTGGGACTCGTCCCCGGATTGGCCCTGCAACTGGGGTCGGTGACGGCGGTCGCGACCCTGCTGCTCCTGGCCGGATTCGCCTGCTCGGCCGCGGCGATGGTCCAGACCCTGCGCCACCGCCGGAAGCGGGCTTTCGATCCCGGGCTAAAAGCCTTCTTGAGAGGTCTGGCGGTGCTGGGCGCGGCCGCGCTGGCGGGCGCATTGCTGGCGTGGCCGGGCCGCCCGGCTTCGCTCGCTCCGGGCGGCTTTGGGCCCATGGACTACGCGTTGCTCGTACTGGCGGGCGGGTTGTTGCCGGCCATCGCCGGCATGATGTGCAAGGTCGTGCCGTTTCTGACTTGGATGCGGGCCTACGGACCGGAGGTCGGTCGCGTCCCCACCCCGCCGGCCACGGCGCTGACCCATCCCCGGATCGAGACGTGGGGCCTCGGCCTGCAAGGATTGGCCCTGGTGCCGCTCCTGGCCGGCGCCTGGTTGCTCAATGAACCGCTCCTGCGCCTCGGGGCCTGCCTGCTGGCGGCGGGGGTCGGACTCTTCCTGGCCGACATGCTCGGCGTGCTGCGCCATCTCGTCCGGCCCGTGACGGCCGGACCCGTCGGGGCCAAAGGAGGCTCCGCATGAAGCCCGCCGATTCGGCCGCCATCTGGGAGGCGCTCGCCGGCATTCCCGACCCGGAATTCGGCATCAGCATCGTCGATCTCGGCCTCATCTACAGCGTCGAGTGCGACGACGGCGTCGCGAAGGTCGTGATGACCCTGACGACCCCAACCTGTCCCTCCGGCTCGTGGAACTACGAGGGGGTCCAGCGCCTGCTGGCCAGGCTGCCCGGGATCCGGCAAGCGCAGGTCGAACTCGTGTTCGATCCGCCGTGGAGTCCCGAGATGCTGAGTGCCGACGCCCGCCAGGCGCTGGGCCAATGAGTCACGGTACTCGGCGCGAGACGCCGGTCCGATGCGCCCCGCCCACGCCCGGTCGACTCTGTCCGCCGTCAGCGGCGCGCGCCGCGACCGCCGAAGATCCGGGCGAAGTCGGGACTGGTCTGGAGGTAGAACTCGAACGCCCACCGATCCAACCCCGACCGGTCCTGCAAGGGCGTCGCCAGGTTCAGCCGGCCGGTGAGATAACGGGACAGATTGATGATCAATCCGGCGCCCACCCCGGTGGCGTACCGGTTCCCCGGAGCCCCGATGATGGCCCCGTGATCGACAAAAACGGCGAGCTTGAACCGGTCCTTGAGCGGAACGCCGTGAAAATCATGATCACCGAGCGGCAGCGGCGCGTCGAGTTCGGCGCTGAACAGGTAGCCGCTGTCGCCGACCAGTTCGCCCTCCGGGTAGCCGCGAACTGAGGACAGGCCGCCGATCTGGAGTTGCTCGGACGGCGGCAGTCGCGCCGACCCCGCGATCTTTCCCTGGCCGTCGGCCCGGAACATGGCGACGAAACCGGCCCCGAGCGGCTCCCAGCGGGTGACTGCCAGGTTGTCTTTTGCGAAGGAATTCGTCCCACCCAGATTGTGCGAGCCCAGGGTCAGGCTGTTCTGGAGCACCCAGACCCCGTGGCGGTCGACGGCCTGGAGGTCGCCGCCCAGGACCAGACTTTTGACCAGCACCCGCGAGATCGGGACGCTGCTGCTTTCGAGCACCGAGCGCTGATAATGCGGCGCCACGGAAGCCTCAAACAGCAGGGTCCGGCTGACCGCCAGGGGCCGGCTCCACCGCAACGAGGCATCGTAGAAGCGCCCTTTCACTCCCAGCGGCGCCAGCGGCCCGGAGCGCACCTGGATCCGATCATAGGAAAACGCGGCGCCCAGGCGGGTGCCCCGGACGGTCACGGGATAATCGTACGACGCATAGCCCGCGATCGTCCCCGCCGCCCAGTAGCCGCCCGCTGCCAGGGGATCGCGGTGACCGGAAAGGCTGGCCCAGCGCTGGGAGAAACCGACCCGGCGGCGCCCGATGGAATCGTAGCCCGCGTTGTCGAAGAAGAAAGACGTCGTCGAATTCTCGGGCGAAGTGAGGTCGAGCTTGACGTCGGTGGTGCCGAGCTGCGCCCCGGGCTCCAGTACCGCCCGGGCCCGCACGTCGTTGGTGCGATTGAAATAGGTCAGCCAGTCCTCCAGCCGCTGCAATTGCACGAGGTCTCCCGGCTGCAACGGAATCCGGCGCTGAACATAGGTGTCCCTTGTATGGGCGCCAGGCTCGATCGACACCCGCCCCACCCGTCCTTCCACCAACTGAACCCGCACGATGCCGTTCTCCACCTTTTGCGGCGGCAGCACCGCGCGGGCGGTGACGAAGCCCTTGCGGGCGTAGAGTGCGTTGATCTGCGCCACCATCGCCGTCAGATCGGCCATGTGGACCTCCCGGCCGACATAGGCCGCGGTCACGGCGGCGATCTCGTCGGCGGACAGAATTGCGGACGGATTCGTCTCGACCTTCCGCAGGTGAAAAACCGGTCCGGCCGCCGCCGGGGCCGGGTGCTCCGCCGCCTGCGTCCGGTTGGTCACGTCGCTGTGCGGCGCCACCGGTTTCGCCTCCAGCTGCTGTTGCTGTTCGTAGTACCGCTGCGTGTTGGCAGAGTGCTCATGCACCGCTCCGGGCTCCACCGGCGGCGACGTTTGCGCGGAGGCGGCCGTCGCCGACGCGAGGACCAGACCGGTGGCCAGCAGCGTCAGACCCCGGCGGGGCCGCCGCGGCGCCACCGGGTCGGGCGGTGACCCGGCGCCGTCCGCTCCCTCTGGGTCCGGCGAACCGCCATCGCCACCGGGAGAGTTGTTGTCGGCCGCCATTCGCTCCTCGTGGTTCCCGAGGTCCTGTTCGGACTAGAGTGAGCTCAAATCCACCGTCTGGGACGGATCGAAGTGCGTCGTCGGATCCAGCAGGGTCCGATAAATGAAGTAGTCGGGATGGCCGTTCGTCTGCAGCTTGTCGCCGAGGAAATCCAGGTAGAAGGACAGATTCGACGTATCCAGTAGACCGTCGCTGGAGTTGAGCTTGGCCGTCTTGAGATCCAAGACCGTGCTGATCCAGTTGTTCTGGAACGTCGCCATCGATCCGATGATCGCGTTGTCGAAGAACAGATAGTCGGTCTGGGCGTCGACCGTGCCGGTGTTCGTCCAGAACCGGCGGAAAGCCACGGGCGCCAGCGAACTGACATTGATATCGATGTTGTTGGCCAACCCGCCGGCGGCGCCGGTCAGATCGAGATAGAGCGGCTCGCTCGAGCTGGCATTCGTCAGGTTTGTCAGACTGATGTTGTCGCCTTGCAGGGTCACGGTGCCTCCGATGGTGAGGGCGCCGAGGTTGACCGACGCGCCCGGGGTGGTGGCGATCGCGCTGAAGCCGCCGGGGGCGGTCAGCTGCCCGACCTCGAGGCCGCCGCCCTGGACCAGGAGCGTGATCCTATCCGCGGCCGAGAGCTGGTTGAAACTCCCGCCGCCGTCCGCCACCAACACGTCGAGGGAACCGTTCCGGCTGACCATGCTGTCCGACACGAGATCGCCCGCGGTCTCCTCGGTGAAGACGTCGCCGGCGGCGAGCAGGTTGAAGACCCCATGGGAGTCCACGGTGAGCCGGCTTCCGGGCGCCCCGATTCCGCCGTTGAGCGACGTCAGGGTGATGTTGTTCCCGGTCACCATCGCCGGGTCGGTCGGCGCGACTGGTGGATCAATGATGGAACCGTCCGCCAGCAAGTGCACGTCGCCCGCGGCCGAGGTTATCGTCCCCACCGGCAGGTCGCCGGAAACCGCATCGAGGAAAATGTCGCCCTGGGCGGCAGCGTCGACGGGTCCGCCGTTCACCACGACGTTCAGGTTGGCCGACGAGGACCCGAGGGAACCACCGGTCGCGACGAGGCCAATGCCATCGGCCTGCAGCCGGGAGGCGGCACCGGTTGCATTGACGATGGAGCCCGCGGCGGCCAGGCCGAGATCGCCGGCGGCGGACGTGATGGTCCCCACCGGCAGATCGCCCGAAACCGCGTTCAGGTGGACATCCCCTTGCGCCGAGGCGTCAACGTGGCCGCCGTTCAGCACGACATTGAGGGCGGCGCCGGATGCTCCCAACGAGCCGCCTTGGGCGACCAGCGAGATGTTGTTCGCGGTCAGCCGGGAAGCGTCGCCGGTCGCATTCAGGATGGAGCCGGTCGCCACCAGGCTGAGGTCGCCGGCGGTCGACGTGATCGTGCCCACCGGCAGATCCGTCGCCGTCGGGTCCAGGAAGATGTCGCCCTGCGCCGCGGCGTCAACGTGCCCGTCCGCCGCGACGTTGAGATACGCCGTCGGGGAGCCAATGGCGCCCTCCGGAGCGTTCAGCGCCACATCATGCGATGCGATCGACGCCCCGCTGCCCGCGCTGATGATGTTGCCCTGCGCCGCGTCGACCTCGGTCAACCCCGACGGGTTGGCCAGGGTTCCGGTGAGCAGGACATCGCCGCCGCTGCTGTTCTGGAGGCTGATCCCGCCGGCCGCGTGCCCGTCGCTCGTCAGCGTCACGCCGGTGCCGGAGAGCGGGCCGCTGAGCGGCTGCGCGGTGCCGAACACACTGATCGCACCGGCCGCCGGGGCGCTGAAGTCGACGTTGCCGACCACCAGGTTCCGGTCCGCGCTGTTCGTGACGCTGAGCTGGCTGTAGCCGTCGAGCACCCGGATCGATCCGGTGCCGTCGATCGAGCCGAGGCCCGTGATCGACACGTGGCCGCCCTGGGTATGGAGGTCGCGCAAGCTGACGTTCGTCGCGTCGATGGAATCGGCGTAATTGACGGCCGCGGGATCCACGCCGCCCCCGGCATCCACCGCGAAGCTGATGTCCTGGAAACCGCTGCTGAGGGTCCCGGCCAGGTTGATCGCGGCGCCCGTGTCCACGGCGATGTTCACATCCCCGCCGGCGCTGAAATCGTTGTTCAGATTGTAGCTCCCCTTCACGCCCACGGGGCTGACGGAGCCGTCCGCCTGACCGACGAGCGCCTGCGGCTGCCCGAGGTTGAGGTGAACGTCGTCGCCCACGAGCCCCGAATTGAGGTTGGCACCGCCCGGGATCGTATAGCCGGCAGCCGGAACGGATCCGACGTCCTGCACGAGGCGCGCATTCATGTACAGGCTCCGGCCCGCAAGCAGCGACAGCTGGGCGCCCGAAGCATCGGGACTCTCGAGCTGAACGTTCAGGTAATTGTCCGGACCGCCGATCGAGCCGTGGTTCGCCGTGAGCGACAGGTCGTTCACCTTGATGAGGTTGCCATCGAGTCCGAGAATGCTGCCGTCGCTATTCGTCACCGTCATGCTGTACGCCGGTTCGTTGACCACGCCACCAAACCACACGGTGGATCCGGAATTGTTCTGGATGGTGATGCCGCTCGCGGTCGCATCCGCCACGAAATCGATGTTCCCGCTGTAGGTGTCGGCGGTGATATTGATGCCCCCGGCCGTGTCGCTGGCCGTCGTCTGAATGCCGTTGATCAACAGATCCTTGGTCGAGTCGTTGATGATGCTCACGGACGGATAGGCGGAGTCCCGGTGCACCGTCAGGTCGCCGTCGATCAAGCCGCCCGGCGCGTTCAGCGTGATCGCGGGATTCGCCGTGTTGGTGATGTCATTGACCGTAATCTGATCGGGACCGACGGTGGCGTCGACGCCGGAGGCCTGCTGTATGTTTCCGTTCTGGTCGACGACGAGCCGGGCGTTCGATCCACCGTGTTGATAGACCGTTCCGTTCATGTGGATCGCGTTGGTGCTCGCGAAACTCCCGGTGTGCTCGGCGTCGACGTCGCTCCCCAGGATCTCCGCCACGGTGTGGAACACGACCTTGGTGACTTTCTTGATCAGCGGGCCGATGAACGGGATCCAGCCGAAGAACTGGTCCACAACCTCGGTGACCTTGGTGGTCACATAGTTCACCGCCGTGTCACCGCTGGCCTGGAACGTCTGATGATACGCCGCCCCCTGATCGTGGGGCGAGAGCGCCTCCAGATCCAGGTTGGGGGTGGTGAGCGTCGCGCCGGACGCCACGTCGATCTCCGAATTGAGCGTCAGGTTGTTGTCGGACAGGGCGCTGACATGCCCGGTGCCGCCCACAATCTTGGCGGTGGCGTTGCTGCCGCCCTGCGCGTTCGCCGGGTCCAGGCTCGCGACGATCGTGACGCTGTTGGCCCCCGAAATCGCCGCCCCCGGGTCGATCGCCACCTTTGGATCCGAAACCGCCTCCAGATACGAGTCGGCCTTGGAGTTCACATCCACCCCGTTGGCGCCCGCATGCGCCGTCGCGTCGACGAGGAACTTGGTGCCCCTGGCGTCGATTTCCACGTCGCCACCCTGAATCGTCGCGTTCGCGCCCACCGTCGTGCTGACCTGGGAGTTCGCACTGGTGGTCGCCGTCGCCTCGTTGGTGGAGATGATGGCAACGATGGTGGTGTCGGTGGCATTGGCGTGGGCTTCGTTGCTCGCGATCGCTTCGAGCAGCACCCGGCCGCTGTCGGCCGGCGTGGTGATCTGGCTGCCCGACCCGAGCGTCGTGGCCGTGGTGTCATGCAACGTCGCGGAGGCCGCGGTGCCGCCGCTGGCCAGCAGGCCGCCTTGGCCGCCGGTCGCATTCGTCCCGGCAATGACATTGGTCGACTGCGCCGACAAGGTCGCGTCGTGACCGGATTGAATGGTCACGCCGGTGCCGGTCAGTGCGGTGTTGCTGTTCTTGACCGTGGAGTTCGCCGTCGTGGTGCCGGACGACAGGAGGCCGTAGGCGTTGCCGTTGGCCGTCGCCGACACGTTGCTCCCGGAACGCGAGAGCAGCGATACGTCGTGGCCGGCCGTCAGCGCGGCCCCGTCGCCCGCCGTGGCCGCGACTGTCGGGTCCGAGATGGCGTTCGCCGACGAGCCGATGTTGCCGCTCAGCGCGCCGGCGGAGGAGGCGGCCGTGGCGGTCACGGTGTGGCCGCCGAGCGGATTGCCGAGCGCATCATAATTGTAGCGCGCGCCGATGGCGATATCCTGGCCGGCCTCCAGGGTTGAGTTCTGGTCGGCGAAAGCCTTGACCGTCGGCATCACGGTCGCGTCCGCCTCCGACGCGCCCATGGTCGCACCCAGCGAGGCAGTCACGCCGGTGCCCGTGGCCGAGGCCTGCGCCTGGGCCGCGGCGTCCAGACCGATCGAATCCGCGGCCTTGATCTTGGCGCCCTGGCCGATGTGGACCTCGGTGTCGAGGACGTGACCCGAGTCCGTGCCGATGTCGGCGGTGGCAACGTTGGAGGGCGAGACGGCCAGCCCGATGCCCACGTTGATCGCCGTCATGCTGGCGGTGGCCGTGTCGTCGGAACTGGCGGTGATCTGCACGTCCTGGACCTGGTGGCCGGGGTCCTGGCCCACGAGCGCGCCGTTGTCGACGTAGGCCTTGGTGGACCCGTTTATCTTGGCGGTGGCCAGCGAGAGGCCGCCCGCGGCCCCACCGATGGTGCCCTGGCCGCTCGTCGTGCTCAGCGAACGGGTGTCAGACGCGTTGATCTGCAGGCGGTTGGCCTGGGGAACGCTCGCATTGGCGCCCAGGTAGGCCACCGTGTCACCGGTGTCGTTGATGATGCTGGTGGCGCCGCCGGCGGTGATGGCCCCCAGCACGCCGCTGAGCGAAAGGCCGGTCAGGTTCTCCTCGTCGAGGACCGAGCTGAGCAGGATGTCACCCGCGGCGCTCAGGCTGGCCGACGGACCCACATACGCCTGGGTGTGGCTGGCGATGTTGGCGACTCCCACCCCGGCGCCGACACTGCCCCCGCCAATGCCCACGCTGCCGTCGTTCATGCTCAGGCTGAGCGTCTCGTTGGCGTTGACGCCGATGTCCCCGCCCGACGCGACGGTCGCGCCGTCGCCGATGAATGCCGCCGTGCCCTTCGGAGTGATGGTCGCGCCCGACACGTCGTCGGTCACCGGGGTGCCCGCGGATGCGCTGGCGGCGTCCGATTGGGCCTGCGTGGTGGCGTCGCCGACCGGCAGCGTGCTCGTGATTGCCGACGGGTTGGACTGCGCATCCGCATAACTGTCTGCGCCCCCGCTCGCCGCCCGGCTGGTATTATCCAGGTTCGTATCCACCGCCAGGACCGAAACGGCCCCGGGCACGGCCACGGTTCCGACACCGGCGCTGGCCACCAGGTCATAGAGATTCTTGGTGGAGGCGGCGCCCACGTTCACGCCGTCGTTGGCGGCGACGGTCGCATTGTTGCCGATGTCAGCCGACGTGTTGTTATCCACGATCCCGACATCCACCCCGCCGGCGATGCCGCCGCCGACCGCGCCGGCGGAGGAGGCGTCGTAGGCGGTGATGCCTGTGCGGTTTTGGGCCAACACATTGACCGCTTGGGAACCGCTGGCCCCCGCGGCGTCCTGGTTGATCTTCGCGCCGTCGCCGATCGCCGCGTTCGTGTCGGAGTGCACGTCCTCCACCGTCACCGCGCCCGCCACGCCGCCGAAAAATCCGCCCGCGCCCGCCATGGCGGCATTGAACACGTCCTCGGTCGAGTTGGCCTCCACCGCGAGTCCGCTGGCCGTGCGGCCGTCGAGCAAAGCCACCGGGGCGGAATTACCGCCCGCATCCACGGTCGCGCCGGCGCCCACGTAGGCCTGGGTGTCCTTGCGCAGGGTGGTCACTGGCACCGAGCCGCCCGCGCCGCCCGCTTCGAGACCGACGGCGAGGGCGCCGTCGACGGAGTCGGTTTTGGTCGCATCGTTGGCCGAGATGACCACGTTGCCGCCCGCCTTGGCCGTCGAGTCATGGTCGAGATAGGCGTACGTCTGGTCGTGCAGGGTCGTGGTCGAGACCGAGCCGGCCACCCCAACGCCCGCGGAGCCGCCGATGCCCGCGCTCAGGGAGAGGAAGTCCTCGCCGCCGTTGGCCACGACGCTGAGATCTTTCATTGCGTCGACCTCCGCGCCGGTGCCGACGTAGGCCGAGGTGTTGTTCGTGGCGACGGCCACGTCCACCGCCGGACCGACCGCGCCGCCCTCGCCGGTAAACGACGCCCCGCCCAGCATGGCCATGTGGTAGTAATCGCTGCCGGCCGCGACGCGCACCGACTGGCCGCTGGCCGCGGTCGCGTCGTTCTTGGTATTCACCTCCGCGTTCGGATCCACGTGGGCCGCGGTGGTGAGATTCGCCACCGTCACCACCCCGGAGATCGAGGCGCCGAGCGAGGCCGAGCCGCCCCCGGCGACGTCCATCGTTTTGTTGCTGGTCGTCGCGGCCGCGGTCACCGCCACGCCCTGGATGCCGGCGGTCTGCTCGGTGGCCACCCGCTGCTTGGCCAGCGCCGGATCCGGGTCGATGCCCACGGTGAGGTGTGGCGCCGGCACCTTGCCGAAGCCCAGGTTGGGATCGTAGGAGAGATCAAAGGCGCCGTTGTCCGCCGTCGCCGCGGATCGGAGGCCGAGCGCGGTCACGTTCGCATTCTGGCCGATCCAGGCCTCGGTGTCCTTGGTGATGACGTCGACCGCCGAGGACGCGCCGACGCCGGTCGTGCCGCCGACGGCCAAATTGCCGACGATGGAGTCCAGATTGGTATCGTCCTGCGCCCCCACGAGCACATTGCCCTCCGAGAACACCTTGGCGTTCTGGTCGACGTAGGCCTTCGTGTGGTTGTTGATCACGTATACCGAGGCGGCCCCCGCGATGCCGACCGACGCCGCGCCCCCGACGGAGCCGGACATCGAGCTGAGCTCCTCGGTCGAAGTGGCCTGGACCTTGACATTGTCGCGCGCATTCACCGTCGCGTCATGGCCCACGTAGGCCTCGGTGTCCTTGGTGATTACCGCGACATCCGCCCCGGCGCCCAGTCCGCCCCCACCGAGACCGATTCCCGCCACGCCGGCGAGATTCAGCAGATTGGTGGCGTCGTCCGCCAGCAATTCGACATTCTGGTTCTCACTGGGACTGGACGGCGCCAGATTGATTTGGGCGCCCGGCTCCAGGTAAGCCAAGGTGGTGTCGTTTAGCACATTCACCACTGCCGAGCCCGCCACGCCGTTGGCGCCGGCGCCCGTGCCGCCCGCCGCATATAGCTGATTCTGGCCGCCCTGCGAGGCGTGCAGGCGCAGTCCGGTCACGCTGTCGGTCCCGTCAGTGAGGGCCGTGCCGTTGCCGCCCGCGTTCACCTTTGCCGTGCCGCCCACGTAGGCCTTGGTCTGGCGGGTGGCATGGTTGACGTCGGCCGAGATGCCGCCGGCCGAGTTGGTGGAGCCGCCGATGTCGCCCGCGATCTGCAGGCGGTTGGTCGTGTCGCCGGCGGCAACCAGCACGTTGCCCCCGGTGTTCACGGCGGCACCCGTGCCCGTGACATACGCTTCGGTGTCATTGTTCAGGGTTTCCCAAGTCACGGAGCCGGTGGCGCCGAAGTCCGTGCCGCCGGCCACGGAAAAGGCGACCGGATACAAATTCTCCATGGTGCTGGCGGTGAGCGACACGTTGCCGCCGGCGCCGACCAGCGCGCTGTCGACGTCCGCAAAGGTGTTGTTGGTGTAGTCGCCCACGTCCACCGCCGCGCCGACCCCGCCGGCCGAGAGGCCGACGCCAACCGCCCCCGCCCCGCTGACCACCGTGTTGTCGAGCTTCGCGGCCACCTTGACCCCGTCGCCTCCGACATTGTTGGCCGTCGTGCCCGCGCCGAGATACGCCTTGGTGTTGTTCGTGATCACGTTCCGGTTGACCGACCCCGCGATCGACACGCCCGACTCCGTGCTCACGCCGCCGCCGGCGGTGATGTCGTAGAAGCCGCCATTATTGGTCGCCTCCACGTCGAGGCCCGCAGCCCCCAGGGTCGCGTTGGTCGTGTAGGCTTCGACGTCCTTGTTGAAGTCGTTCCACGAGAGCGCCCCGCCGAGGGCGAAGGACTGCCCCACGGTGCCCGCCACGCCCACGGCCACCAGGAACGAATCGTCCTGAGCGGTCACGTTGATCAGGCCGGACCGGGAGGTCACGTTGGCGCCGTTGTTGATGAAGGCCTGAGTGCTCACCCCCGGCCCGCCCGAGTCGTTGGTGAATTTGTTGAAGGCGATGTTGCCGGAGACCCCGAAGCCGTACTGCCCGCCCTTCGCATCCTTCGTGCCCTGGGCGGCGCCCTCGCCGGACGGCGCGCTTTCGCCCGTCGGTTGCGTGGCCGATTCGCCGTCGACCCCCGCGCCGCTTGCCCCGCTCTTGGCGGCCGCGAGGGAGATCGCGTAGACGTCCTCTTTGGACTTGGCCTGGACGTTGACCTGGCCGGTCGCCGTCACGCCGCTCCCCGGGGTGAGGTCGGCGGCGGTGCGTGAATTGCCGGGATCGCCGATGTATGCCAGCGTCTGGTCGTTGACGGTGTTCCACGCCGTCGTCACCCCCACCTGGCCGGTGCCCCCGAAACCCAGGGCCCCGCCGATGTCGAATCCCTGGAGGGTGTTCGTCGCCGTCACGTTGACATCCTGGGCCGCCGTCACCGTCGCGTCGCTCTGGATGTAGGCTTCCGCCGAATCGTTCACGTCCAATTTGGAAAACGCGCCGGTGATCCCGAACTGGGCCGCCTTGTCCCCGGCCTGGTAGACGTTCAAGGCGAACGTCTTGGTCTCGGCCTCGGCGTTGACGCCACCCGCGGTCGATTTCA
Organism: Opitutaceae bacterium; assembly: GCA_046704925.1. Taxonomy (GTDB): domain Bacteria; phylum Verrucomicrobiota; class Verrucomicrobiia; order Opitutales; family Opitutaceae; genus Fen-1467. The sequence goes on from JBJKRD010000141.1 coordinate 16,879, forward strand.
CCACGGTATTGTCGCCGATGTACGCCTTCGACCGGTTGTTCAGCGTGGCACCGACATAGGAGCCGCCCAGCGAGCTGTCGGACTGGACGCCGGGATTGCGTTTAATCACCGCGGAGGCGCTGAACGCCATGCCGGCCACGTTGATCGAGCTGAGGTCCGAAAGAGCGTGCACGTCCACTCCGCCGGTCCCCGCCGTGACCTGGGCCGTGCCCGCGATCCACGCGTTCGACTGATTCGTGATCGTCGGGAGGTCGACGCTCCCCGCCACGCCGAATTTGGTGCTGGTGTCGCCTGCCGTCAGCGCCGTGTTGGTAAAGGAGGTCAGCAGCAGGCCGGGATTCAGCACGTCGGACACCACGGTCGCACCCACCCCAAACGTGGAGGCAATGTCCTGCCAGAGCTGTTGCGCCCAGCCGGTGCCCGCCCCGTTGGTTGCCGGACCCGAGAAATCGATCCCGGTGAAGTCGGCCCGGGCTTTCAGCGCATCCCAACCCAACACCGCCGGATTGGGAACGGTCGCGGTGCCGTGCACGTCGACCCCCTTGCCGGCCTTGACCACCGCGCTCCCCTGCACCTCGGCATCGGCTTCGTTGGAAAAATGGCCGATCGCCACCCCCCCGCCCACTTCGGTGCTTTGGCCGCCCGCCGACCCGGACGCGCTGATCTGCGGCGTATCGATCGCCGCCCCGGTGGCGATGATCGCCCCGCTGGTCGCCGTCAGCTTACCCGTCACCGTGGTCGTCGCGGTGTTGGCCGAGGTCGCGATGGAGACGGCCGGCGCCGCGCCAAAGGCCGATGGGTTGCTCTGGCTGGCGAGGCTCCCGCTCTCGCCGAAGATCGCGTCGTTGATCGGCTTCCCCACGACGGGGATGTTGGCTTCGAGCGCCGACTGGCTCGTCACCTTGGAGTTGGAACGGGTCTCGTTGTCGGAATTGGTGGACGCGGAGGAGACCGTCAGGTCCCCGGTGGTGGCTGTGGCCGATCCGCTCACCGTCGAATTGGCCGTGGAATGGTAGTTGCCGAACGCCCAGCCCGATCCCACGGCGACCGACTCACCCGCGGACGAATAATCTCCGCCCCGCGCGCTGGTGCTGAAATTGTTGGTGTTCTTGGACAGCACGGTGACATCGCTTCCCGTGACCGATCCGTCGACCTCGGCGGTGCTCTCCGACTTGCCCACGCCGATGCTGACGGCGAAACCGGGGCCCGAACTCGTGCCGGTGACGTTCTCGACGTCCAGACTGTTCCCGGTGGTCGCGCTCAGCTCGGCGCTGCCGCCGGCGGTGATCGTGGCCGTCGGATTCACGATGGTCTCGGCCTTGGCGTGCGAATATCCGCCGGCGATCCCGCCGACCAGGCCCACAAACACCGACGTGGAGGTGGCGTTGGCCGCGGCGTCGATCTTGACGCTGCCGGCGGCGTTCAACCGCGCGCTCCCGGCCGCGGCGCCGCCGACGTGAATCGTGGCGGCGGCATCGGCCCAGTTGCCGACCGCGGGCAGCGGGTTGGGAAAGGACACCTCGAAGCCGTCGAGGCCCAGGTTGATGTCGCTGCCCGAGACGTCCACGGCCGTCGCCGTGGCGTTCGCCGAAAGCGTGATGTTGTTGCCCGCGAGCGTCGCATTGCCGATGGCGATGCCGGCGTTGGCCAATGCCACGGTAAGGTCGGCGTTTTGGGTCGCGGTCATCGTGATGTCACCCGGCGTGAACCCGTCGGTCGCGTTGGCCAGGATCTGGTCGCCATCGCCGACGGTGATCTGCGGCGCCGTAAACGTGATGTTGCCCGAGTTGCCCGTCGATGGGCTGTTCAGCGCGTCCGTGCCGCTCCCGATCTGCCGGGAGGAAATCGTCACACCCGGATCCACCGTGATCGAATTGTCGGCCGCGTAGCTCAGGTTGGAACCATCGTTGGGCTCCTGGTTCGCGCTGATGGTCATGTCGGTCGGATCGAGCGTGACCGTGCCCGCCGTGCCGTCGGTCGCGCCGGCCCGGAGTGCGCCGCCATCCTGCGCCAGGTTGCCCTTCGCACTGAAATCGATCGCCCCGCCGTTGCCGGAAATCTCTCCGCCGGTCGCCGCCACCGTGGCGCCGGCCGCCAACTCACCATCCGCCTGGCCCACGATCGACACCCGGCCGCCGTTCGAGGCCTGCCCATGGCCGCTGGCCGAGACCAGCGAGCCGGCATCCAGCCGGAGGTTGCCGCCGGCCCGGACGTCGACCTTGCCCGCCGGGAGACCGTCGGCACCGTCCGATGCGATCGTGCCGGAGTTCTCAAAGTCGCCCGCGGCGCGGATCTCGATGTCGCCCGTTTCGACCCACAGGTGCGTACCGCTCCGCAGGCCGTTGACGTTGACCACGTCGCTGAAGTCCGGGCGGGTGCCGGAGAAGACCGCCCCCGACGCGACGGTTCCCGCGTTCGTCACGCTGCCGCCCGCCAGCCGGATCCCGGCGATCGCGTTGACCTGGCCCTGGATCGAAATGAGGCCGTCGACGCTGAGCGGCACCGTGCCCGCCAGCAACTGCGCCGTGGCGTCCGCCGATGGATTGCCCGGCGACGCGAACATCGAGCCCATGAAATCCTTGGTCGGCGTGAGGGCGGCAAACGTACCCGCGTTCACCACCCCGGATTTGCCGACAAACACGCCATACGGATCCGCGAAGAAGACATTCCCGCCGAACTTGCCGTCCTTGATGGAATTCAGGGTGCCATCGACGTTCATCGCCTGGGCGTTGACCAGGTTGAGCAGGTTGCTCGTACCCCCGGGCAGGAACAGGTTGACGACCGTGTTTTGCCCGACGTTGAAGTTCGCAAAGGAGTTGTAGGCGTTCTGCCCGGAGACCGTGGTCGTGGTGACGTCAGTCACGTTGCCGGCTGTCGCCAGGCTCGTCTGCGTGTTGCCGTCCGGGACGATGGCAGCCGGTGTGGCCTGCCCGTAGCCGGTGACCGCGATGAGGCCGGTGAACGTCAGCGCTTGGAGCACTCGGCGCGCGTCGTGCAGAATGCGGCGGCTTGGGGCAATAAGAAGTTGCTCATGCATGGTCGGTGTCAGTTGCTTTCACACCTCAAGCACGAGCCAGAATTAGCCCAAGGCGTTTTTCCGTTGAGGATTACATATGCGGGGTAGGAACCTCGATCACGGGCACGCCCAAACCGCCCACGGTCGGCTCTTGAAGGCAAGGGGCCGCTGCAATTTGCAATTGTCAAGCGGGCCCCGGAATTTTCGGGAAATCGTTGGCCGGCCCGCGCGGCGGCCGGGGCCACCGGCGTCGGCCCTCCGACGCCTGGTCCCGCGTGCGAACGGATCATTGTTGAGGTCATGGTGTGCGCTCCGTGAACGTCGCCACGGTATCCGCGCCGCGGAGAACGGTCGATAACCCGAAGGGATTAGGACGCGCGCCGGCGCGATCCCTCCGCCCCGAAGATCCACGCGGGTCCGCGCGGCTCCCCGGTTGCGATTCGCGCGACCGCCACCTATGATAACCGTATCGCCGCCATGAGCCGCCTCGCCCCATCGAGCCCCCTTGCTCGCGGCCGACCTTTTGCCCTTCCGCGCGTCTACTCCTTTCGGGCCATGCCCGGAATCAGGCCGCCGGGTTATGCTCCGGACCGGGCGCACCGAGCCGCCCCACTATGCGCGCCTTGATTCGAGTCCCGCCCTTTTGCCGCCCGCGGCGCCGGCGCTGGCCGGGTGCGCTCTTGGTGCTTGCCCTCGCGCCGGTCGCGGCCGGCGTCGGCATCCCCGGCGCCGAACTGGGGCATTCCCTCGTCCGCAACTACACCATGCGCGAGTACGGCGGGGTGGACCAGGTCTGGTGCGGGGCGCAGGGGGCCGACGGCATCATGTACTTCGGCAACGCGCACCAGGTTCTGACTTTTGACGGCGAAACCTGGGGCCATATCGAAACACCCGACGAGGTGCCGGTGTACGGCCTCGACATGGATGCCAGCGGCACGCTGTGGATCGCCGTCATGAACAACCTGGGCTACGCGAAACGCGATGCCACGGGCAACTACCATTTCGTGTCCCTCCTCGACCGCCTGCCGCCGGCCGACCGGAACATCGGAAATGTGTGGAACGTCTTCGCCCAACCGGACGGCGTGTATTTTTCCACCACGGACTCCATCCTCCGGTGGCACGACGGGGCCTTCACGGTTTGGCGGCCAAAAGGCGCGACCTATCTCGGTCTTTACCGCGCCGGCGGACGCCTCGAGGTTTACGCGCCGAACCGCGGCTTTTTCGTTCAACACGACGGCCGCTGGGTGTTCTTCGCCGACCATCCCTGGTTGCGGAAGAACCGGGCCTATGCGGGCATGGTGCCCGACACCGACGGCTCGTGGATCGTCGGGTCCCGCTTTGGCGGGCTGGCGCGCCTGTCCGCCGATGGCCGTACGCTTACGCCGTTGAAGACCGCCGCGGACCGGCGGTTTATCGATGGCAACCTCTATTGCATGCGCCGCCTGCGCGACGGTCGCCTCGCCATCGGCACCCTCTCGGCCGGCCTGGTGATCCTGCGGCCGGACTTGAGCGTCGAGGCCGTCCTCGACGGCGACACCGGCCTGCAGGACAACATGGTGTACGATATCTTCGAGGATCGGCAGGGATCATTGTGGGCGTCGCTCGGCAATGGCATCAGCCAGATCCAGCGCGGCGCGTTTACCGTCTTCGATGCCACCCGCGGTTTGCCGCACTCCGACATCAGCGACGTCGATCGATTCCATGGCCGGATCTTTGTGCTCACCGGGCGCGGCCTCTACGTCCTGCACGACGGCGACGGCGGCATGACGCCCGCCCGTTTTGAGCGACTGGGGCCGCCAGACGTCCGGCCCTTCAAACTGCTCGCAACTCCGCCGGACCTGCTGATGGGTGCCGACCGGATCATCTATCGGCTCGCCGCCGGCGACAAACTCGAGGCGTGCGCCACCTACCCGGACCGCGTCTCGCGCCTGAGCCCATCGACGATCGATCCGGCGCGGGTGTTTGTCGGATTCTTCCACAGCGCCACGAGCACCCTGCGCGCCATCCGCTGGGTCAATGGAGCCTGGCAGCCCGACGGTGCGCTGCCTGGAATCAGCGACTACATCGTCCGCATGGTGCAATTGCCCGACGGAACGCTGTGGGCGGGCACGGCCGGCAAGGGCCTGTTGCGCATCGCCTTCCCGCCCGACGGCCCCGGCGACCTCGCCCGCGCCCGGGTGACGCGATTCACCGAGGCCGAAGGTCTGCCGAAAGGCATGGGCTGGCCGCGCATGTTCCAGACGCGCAGCCGCACGCTCGTGTTGATCGGATCCGACGGCCCCTACACTTTCGACGAGCGCACGCAGCGCTTCGAGCGCTTCACCGCGTGGGGGCCCCGCTTCGCGCAGATGCACCTTCTGCTCGCCACCGAGGGCGCCGACGGCGCGGTGTGGGCCGCCTACTATCCGCAGCACGACGGCCGGCCGGTCGAGTCGCCCTGGGGCGAGGGCGTGGTCGCCCGCGGCGTGCCGCGCCCCGACGGCACGCGCGACTGGACGCTGCTGCCGACGTCGCTGGTCGCGCCGATCAATCCGCTGGAGGGGATCCTCGCCGAGGACCTCGGCGGTCAGCCGGTGCTCTGGCTCGGCGTGGACGCCGGCCTCCTGCGGGTCGACGTCGCGCGGCTGCGGGCGGGGCGGGCCCTGCCCGGAGTCCTGGTGCGCCACGTCGCCACCCGCGACGGGCGCATCGTCGGCACCGGTGTCGTTCCCTCCGCCGACCCGCACGCCCTGCCCTCCGCCGAGAACCGTCTGCAGTTCTCGTACGCCGCGCCGACCTTCGGCTTCGACCGCTCGGTCCTCTATGAAACCCGGCTGGACGGATTCGAATCCACCTGGTCGGCGCCCACCGCGGAGTCGCACCGCGAGTACACGAACCTGTTCGAGGGTCGGTACCGATTTCTCGTCCGGAGCACCGATCCGACCGGCCGGACCGGGGCCGTGACCGCCTTTGCCTTCACCATCCGGCCGCCGTGGTTTCGCACCCCGGGTGCCTACGGCGGCTATGCGCTGCTCCTGGCCGCGGGCGTCCTGGGCCTGGTGCGCTGGCGGGGGCGGGCGCTGCGCCGGCGCAACGAGCAGCTCGAGCTCATCGTGGCGGATCGCACCCGCGAGCTGCGGGAGAACGAACAACACCTCCGGGTGGCGCGCGAGCATGCCGAGATCGCCAACCGGGCGAAGAGCGTGTTCCTCGCCAACATGAGCCACGAGCTGCGCACGCCGCTCAACGGCATCCTCGGCTACACCCAGATCCTGCGCCGCGACCCCGAGCTCACCGCGCAGAACCACCGGCGTCTCGCCGTGCTGGAGTCGAGCGGGGAGCATCTGCTCCGGCTGATCAACGAGGTGCTCGACCTTTCCAAGATCGAGGCCGGCCGCCTCGAGTTGCATCCGATTCCCTGCGACCTGCGGGCCCTGGTCCGGGCGATCGCCGACACCTTCCGTCCGCGGGTCGAGGACAAGGGCCTCGCGTTTGAGGAGTCCGTCGACCCCGCCCTGCCCTCCCGGGTGATGCTCGACGAACAAAAGCTCGGGCAGGTGCTGTTCAACCTGCTCGGCAACGCGGTGAAATTCACCCGGTCCGGCCGGGTGACGCTGCGGGTGAGCGCCCGCCCGGCGGGCGCGGGCATCGAGGTCGCCGACACCGGCGTCGGCATCGCGCCCGACCAGTTGCGGACCATTTTCGAGCCGTTCCGCCAGGTGAATGACCCCGCGGCGGCGAACGAGGGCACCGGGTTGGGGCTCACGATCGCCTCGCGGCTGGTCGCCCTCATGGGCGGCGAGCTGCAGGTCGAAAGCGAACCCGGACGCGGAACGCGCTTCTGGTTCGAGCTCGCGCTGATCCCGGCGCCCGCGGCGGCGGCCGCCGACCCGGCGGCGCCGGCGCGGGTCATCGGTTACGAAGGCCCGCGGCGCCGCATCTTCGTGGTCGACGACGTCGCGGTGAATCGCGACGTCGTCTGCGACCTGCTTGGGCCGCTCGGGTTCGCGGTCGAGGCGGTGGCCGGCGGGGCGGCGGCCCTCGACCGGCTGGCCCGGGAGCCCTGCGATTTGCTGCTGCTCGACATGCGCATGGCGCCGATGTCCGGGGCCGAGGTCGTCGCCCGGCTGCGGGCCAACCCGCGGATCCAAAAACTCAAGGTGGTGTCGTTTTCGGCCAGCGCCATCG
>JBJKRD010000142.1:0-4280 GCA_046704925.1 Opitutaceae bacterium
GGGCCCGGGCGGCCGCCGCCACGGGGCGTTGCCGCCGGCCGTGGATCCGGCCCGCCCCGCCGGAAGGCCGGGCGGAACCGGGGCCTCCACCCCCCTTGCGGAGTGTCAGACGCCACTCCCGTCCTCACAGTAGGCGGCTCGATGCGCCTTGGCCTCGCCCAGATCAACACCACCGTCGGGGATCTCGCCGGCAACGGTCGCCGGATCGTCGATGCATATCGGACGCTGGCGGCCGGGGGCGCCGAACTGGTCGTGTTCCCCGAACTCGTGGTCTCCGGCTATCCGCCGCGCGACCTGTTGTTCAAGCGGCGATTCGTCCCCGACGTAGAATCGGCGCTGGCGGAGGTCGCGGCCGCGGTGGGCGACGTGCCGGCGCTGGTGGGCTTCGTCGAAACCAATCCCACCGGGCAGGGGCGGCCGTTCTTCAATTCCGCCGCCTGGTGCCACCGCGGCGAGGTCACCGCGGTCGCCCGCAAATGTCTCCTGCCCACCTATGACGTGTTCGACGAAGACCGGTATTTCGAGGCGGCGGCGGCGCCCCGGGTGATCGAATTCGGCGGCCGCCGGATCGGCGTGACGATCTGTGAGGACATCTGGACCCACCCGATGATCTCCACCCGCCGCCTGTACCACGGCTTGGATCCGGTGCGGCAGTTGGCAGACCAGCATTGCGACCTGGTCGTCAATCTTTCGGCCAGCCCGTGGCATCACGACAAGGAGAACGTGCGGGAGATGCTGGTCGTCGAGGCCGCGAAGAAGCTGGGCTGCCCCGTCGCCTACTGCAACGCGATCGGCGGCAACGACGAACTGATCTTTGACGGACGCTCCATTGTCGCTTCCGCGCGGGGCGAGGTGCTGGCAGGGTTTGCCGCCTTCCGCGAGGAGCTCCGCATCTTCGCCGTCGACGGACCCGCGGTCACGCCCGGGATCGATCCGAGCTACGCGCAGCCCGGGCCCAAGGACATCCATGACGCGCTCGTGCTCGGGCTCCGCGATTACGCGCACAAGAGCGGTTTCAAGCAGGCCCTCGTCGCCCTCAGCGGCGGGATCGACTCCGCGGTCGTCGGCGTGCTCGCCGCCGCCGCCCTCGGCCCCAATAACGTCACGGGCGTCAGCCTGCCCTCGAGCATTTCCTCCGCCCACAGCCGGGACGATGCCCGGCAGCTCGCCGCCAACCTGGGCCTGGCCTTTCACACGCTGCCCGTCGCCGAGGCCGTCGCCGCGACGGAGGCGACGCTGCAGGTCGTGTTCGCGGGCCGTCCGCGCGACGTGACCGAGGAGAACATCCAGGCCCGGATCAGCGGCGTGCTGATGATGGCGCTGTCGAACAAGTCCGGCGCGCTCCTCCTCACCACCGGCAACAAAAGCGAGATGGCCGTGGGCTACTGCACGCTCTACGGCGACATGGCGGGGGGCCTGGCGGTGATTTCGGACGTGTTCAAGACCCAGGTCTACGCGCTCGCGCGCTGGATCAATGAGGACGCCCACCGGGCCGGCCGCCCGCCGCCGATTCCACAGAACACCATCGACAAGCCGCCGTCCGCCGAGCTGCGGCCCGGGCAGACCGACCAAGACACCCTGCCGCCGTACGACCTGCTCGACGCGATCCTTCGGGGATACATTGAGGAGGGGTTGTCGCGGCGCGACCTGATCGGCCAAGGCTATCCGGAGGCGGCGGTCAACGACGTCGTGCGCCGCGTCAATCTCAACGAATACAAGCGGAAGCAGGCGGCGCCCGGCTTGAAGATCACGCCCCTCGCCTTTGGCGTCGGCCGCCGCATCCCCATCGTCCAGAAATATGTCAGCTGAAAACCAGCTTCAACCACTGATGGCCACTCATGAACACTGATGATTCAGACCATTCCGAGCGCGATCCGGACGGTTACGCGCTCATCGGCGCTTGTTTCGAGGTTTATAACGAGATGGGCAACGGCTTCCTCGAGGATGTCTATCAAGAGAGCGTGGAACTTGAACTTACCGACCGGGGTATTCCCTTTGTCACCCGCCCCAAGTTGCAGATCTTCTACAAGGGAAGGCAGCTGCGAAGACAATATGAGGCGGATCTTCTGGTGTTGGACACGATCATCGTCGAGTTGAAGGCGGTTCGAACCCTGCTCCCGGAGCACGAGGCCCAGCTGCTGAATTATCTCAAGGCCACTGGCCGGCGGGTCGGCTACCTTGTCAACTTTGGCGCCCATCCCAAGCTCGACTGGCGGCGCCGGGTGCACTGACTAAGAAATCCGCCATCAGTGTCCATCAGTGACAATCAGTGGTGCTAAATAATGAATTCTGCCTCCGAAGAGCTTTTTGAACGGGCCCTGCGGCTCATTCCGGGCGGGGTCAACTCGCCCGTCCGGGCCTTTCGCTCGGTCGGCGGGGCGCCTTTCTTCGTCAAGGCGGCCCGGGGCGCGACGCTGGTCACTGTCGACGACCGCGAGCTCATCGATTTCGTCTGCACCTGGGGGCCGGCGATCCACGGCCACAACCATCCGCGGGTCAAGGCCGCCATCGCCGCCGCGCTGGAGAACGGCACCAGCTTTGGCACGCCCAATCCCTACGAGGTCGAGCTGGCCGAGCTCATCGTCCGCTTCGTGCCATCCATCCGCAAGGTGCGGATGTGCAACAGCGGCACCGAGGCCACGATGTCGGCAATCCGCCTCGCGCGCGGCTTCACCAAGCGCGACAAGATCGTCAAATTCGCCGGCTGTTATCACGGCCATTCGGATTCCCTGCTCATCAAGGCCGGGTCGGGCGCCCTCACCCACGGCCATCCTGACAGCGCCGGAGTGCCCGCCGCCTTCGCCCAGGAGACGATCGTGCTGCCATTCAACGACGCGGCGGCGCTGGAAAGCGCCTTTGCGGCCAACCCGGGGCAGATTGCCGGGGTGATTCTCGAGCCCTATCCGGCCAATGTCGGGCTCATCCTGCCCGAGCCCGGCTTCCTGGCGTACCTGCGGCAACTGTGCACCGCCGAGGGCGCCGTGCTCTTTTTCGACGTAGTGATGACGGGTTTTCGCCTGGCGAGGGGCGGCGTGGAGGAATTGGAGAAGATCACCCCGGACCTCACGACGCTGGGCAAGATCATCGGCGGCGGCCTGCCGGTGGGCGCGTTCGGTGGTCGGGCGGAGATCATGGACCACCTGGCGCCCCTGGGGCCCGTGTACCAGGCCGGCACCCTCAGCGGCAACCCCCTCGCCATGGCCGCCGGCATCGCGGCCCTGCGCCTCCTCGAGGAGGCCGACCCCTATCGGCGGCTGGACGCGCTGGGCCGCCAGGTGCAGGCGGCGCTGGAGGCGGCGGCCCGCCGGAAGGGCCTGCCCCTGCAGGTGCCGCAGGTCGGATCCATGTTCGCGGTCTTTTTCACACCGACGCGGGTGCGGGACTATGTCACCGCCCTAAAAAGCGATGCGAAACTGTACGCTCGTTTCTTCCACGCGTGCCTGGACCGTGGCGTCTACCTGCCCCCCAGCGCCTACGAGACCGCCTTTTTGAGCACCGCGCACGAGGGCGCGGCCATCGCCCGGGCGGCGGAAATCATGAGCGAAGCGCTGGCGGCCTTGTAGGAGGACTTGCGCCGAAACCGGAGGGAACTAATTTCCGTCCCATTAGCTCGTATCTATTCCGGTGCACCTCCGCTCTCCCACGCTCGCCGCTCTCGCCACCTGGCTGCTGGTTTTGACCGGGGCGGCCGGGCCGGCAGCTTGGGCGCAGCCGGCCGGCCTCCCGATCATGCCGCTCAACGAAGTGCGCCCCGGCATGAAGGGCGAGGTCTGGACCGTCTTTCAGGGCACCCGCCCGGAGCCGTTCGCGGTCGAGGTCAGCGGGGTCATCCTCAACGCCCTTGGCCCCGGCAAAAGCCTCATCCTCTGCAAGTTGACCGATCCGCGGGTCCAGGACATGGGCGCGGTGGCCGGAATGAGCGGCAGCCCGCTTTACATCGATGGACGGCTCGCCGGCGCCCTCTCCTACCAACTGCAACGTTTCGAGACGGTGCACTACGCCGGCTTCACGCCCATCGAGGATCTGCTGGAGGTCAGCCGCCTGCCCTCGACGCCGGCTAACGTCAATTCCGCTCCCGCCCCGCTCCCGATTTCGACGCCGGCCGCCAAAACCGCGGCGGCGCCGGCGGCGGTCAGCACCGGGGCGATCGCGTCGCCCTTTCAGCCGCTGACCCCGGTGTTCAATCTCAGCGGCATTGATCCGGAGGTGGCGGCGCTATTCGCCCCCGATTTCTCCGCGCTGGGCATCCGCGTGGCATCAGTCGGCGGTTCGTACGGCGC
>JBJKRD010000143.1:0-4602 GCA_046704925.1 Opitutaceae bacterium
CGACAACGGCTGGTAGCGCAGGTTGGCGGCGATGACCGCGGTGCCCGCGTGATTCACGAAGCGCAGGCTGGCGACGCGGTCCCGCACAAACGTGACGACCAAGTCGGGGCAGCCGCGGGCGACCGTCTGATCCGGCCGGCAGTTGTCATACAGGTAGACGTCCGGTGCGAGCTTCTGCCGGGGCCGACCCAGCAGCGCGAGGACCTCCGCCCGCGAGGTTCCGGCGGCGATGGACCTCGTCTCCCGGGTGGCCAGGAGCGTGTTCCAGGTGTGCACGCTGATCTTGCTGGCCCAATAGCCAACAGCGGAAGGCCGGCGCGGGGCGGCGGACAGGGCGGGGAACGTCAACGCGCTGAGCGTGGCGGCAATGATGAGGGCGGGGATCGTACGGGTGTTCATGGCGACGGGATGGAGGTTAAGGCAGGCGAACCTGCATGAGCTTGTGGAACCAACGTTCGCAGTGTATCGCACCCCGCCGCGAATCCCCAAAGCCAACGAGGGGAAATATCCGGCCATCGCGGGCCGGCCTGATCACGAGCCTGCCGCCGCAGACCGACGCCGCGCCGCCGTCGCGCGCCGGATCAGCGGTTGCCCGCGCCGCCCGCGCGCCGGGGAGAATGCCCAAAGCGCGCGTGATACAGGTTGCGCAACTGGCGGCTGCCGCTGAAACCGCAGGCCTTCGCGATATCCTCGACCTTGGAGCCTTCCTCCCGCAGCAGCGAACGGGCCCGCTCCAGCCGCAACTCCGTCAGGTAGGCGCCCACCGAAAGGCCGAGCGTCTGCCGAAAGCGACGGGTCAGGTTGCGCGGACTCGCCCCGGCCTGCGCCGCCAGCCGGTCGAGACCGGGCGGGGCATCCAGGTGTTCGATCAGGATCGTCTGCGCCCGATGCACTACGTCGTCCAGATGATTGCGATACTTCAGGTAAACGCTGTCCTGCTCGGATTCGCCGCTGCGGCGCAGGTAGATCACCATGCGGCGCGCCACGGCAAACGTCACCCGGGGCCCGTGGCGGAGGTTGAGCAGATGGAAGGCCAGGTCGATGCCCGACGCGACGCCGGCACTCGTGAATATCCGGCCGGCCTCCGCGAACAGGATGCCCTTCCGGACGCTGACCCGCGGATACCGTTTCTGCAGGTCGTCGATATCCATCCAGTGCGTTGCGCACGCACAACCGTCGAGAATGCCCGCCTCCGCCAGCAAAAAGGCTCCCGTACAGATCGAACAGACGGTCGCCCCGGCCCGCCAGGCGCTCCGGATCCACTCGAAGAGGCGCGGGTGCTTTCGCAAGGCTTCCACGACGCGCATCGGCGGCCCTCCCCAGCCGCACACGAAAAGCATGTCTGCCGCCCCGAGCTGGACCTTGTGGAAGGGCAACAGGTTCGCGAACCGCAGATTGCCTCCGGCCGGAACGGAGCGGGTGAGCGCGCAGACTTCAATCCGGTAGGGCCGCTCAACCTCATCGTTGGCCAGGTCAAAGACCTGCAGCGGACCCGCCAGATCCAGCGCGGTCACGCCGGGCGGAGTGAAAAATACGACACGAGGCGCCACGCGTTTGGGTTAATCAATGCTTCCGCCGGAGCAACGGTCAATTTGCGGCGCCGGCCTGTATCAGCCCGTGGTTGGACACCGGTGGGCGTGAGCGCGGCAGGATGGTAGCGCGCCAGGAGAGATTTGGCCGCGCGTCTGGCGCCGCTCTTTCATCCGCGCGGCGCGTCGTCGTAGCCCAACACCTGCCGGCAGGCCGCCTTGAGCGGGGCGCCCCATTTCGCCGCCTCATAAAGGACCAGGCGCTTGCCGTCGGTCGTTGTTATGGTCAGGCGGTAGATCTTGAACGTGTCGCCGGTTTGGGCGAGCCAGGCCAGGGCGGGATCGCCCTTCTTCTGCGGCGTGGCATCGCCCCGCCAGGTACCGTCGGCCGCCAGGCGCGGCGCCGTGTCGGTCACCAGCATCTCGGCCTTGGTGCCGCTGACATCCTCGACCGTCACGGCGCGCGGAGCCCTGCGGCTTGGGTCCTCAAACGCGAAGCGGTAAACGATCTCCTGGCGGGTGCGATCGGCCAGGAAACCCACGAGACCCAGCCTCACCCCCTGGACTTCCGGGGCGTGCGCGTCGCCATAAGTGATCGTCCAGGACTCCAGGGGTCCGGTTTGCGGGGCTTCGCCGGCCCTCGTCGCTTGTTGCGCCGTCTCCCCACCCGTCACGTTGGGCGAGCGCACCTCCCGTGGCCGGGTCGCGCAGCCCGCCAGCAGACCGACGGTGCAAAGGACGGTGGCAAAGCAAACACGCTTCATGGTTCTTCGTCCGCTTCGCCCATCCAGCGGGCGCGCGACACGGCCGCCATCCTGCCCCGCCCCGCCAACGCTTCAAACCGCCACAACGTCGCCAACGCTTCTTTATCAGAACTTGACGACTGCGGCGCCGCCTCACCGGACGGCCGACGGTCCGGGAAGCCGGTTGACGCACAGCCAGTTCGGTCCGGTGCGCCCCAGGATCCGCGTCGTCGGGGCCAACGCGTCGAGGCGTGCGAGTCGTTCCGGGCGGTCGGTAAAGAAGAACATCCGGCCCGACCCGCGCCACAGCGCCGCAAATTGCGTATCGTCAAGGAACACCGGCGGGGCTCCGGGATATTGCGCACCGAAGAGCAGGTCGGCCGTGCGGCCGTCGAGGATCCTGGCCGGCTGGCCGGTGTAGAAGTCGGCCGCGGCAAAGTAGCCGTAGGGACCGTCGATCACGATCTGGTCGCCGGAACGGAACTCCGACCGCACGATCTCCGCCAATTGCGCGATCGACCGTTCCGGGGCAAACAGCACGAATCCGTGTTGCAGAATCAGGAGGCACCCGGCCAGCGCGCCCACGAGCGTGGCCACCGCGGCGCCCGAGCGGCGACGCAACCACAGAACGGTTCCGGTCGCGACGCCCGCCAACAGCACCACGGTCGCCGCCTGGAGCAACCGGATGATGGGACCGAAATTCGGCCCGAGGTCGACCCGGGCCTGGGACATCGCGCCCGGAGGCAGCACCGAAGCCGCGGCGCCTCCGCCCTTGAACAGATTGTAGAAGGAATGGTGCTCGAAGCGTCCAAACAGGAAGCAGAGCGGGATCAAGGCCGCAGCTCCCGCCGTCAGCGCGATCCAGGTCCAGTTCAGGCCGCGGGCCCGCACCGGCGGCAATTCGCCGCCCGGCGCCCACAGGCGCCCCACGACCAGGGCAAGCGCCGGCAGCGCCGGCAGCGAGTAATGCTCCTGACGCGACTGGCACGCGGCGAAGAAGCCGACGACCACCGCCGCCCACAGGAGCACGAACAGGCTGCCCCGACCCTCCCGGGACGTTGGGCGCAACCCCGGCCAACACCGGCGGATTCCCACCGGGAGGAACGCCGTCCAGGGAAGGAACCAGACCGCCGCGATCACCAGGTAGGTGACAAACGGCAACGTCCGGTAGTCGATCGATTGCGGATTTCCGAGATAACGACGGAATTGGTCGTCGACGAAATAGAACCAGGTGAACCCGGGATTCACCGCACCGACCAGGAGGTGCCACGGCCCCGCCACGAGCAGCAACAGGCCGCCGCCCCGGAGGAACTCCATCCGCCGCAGCAGACGCCAATCGCGCGTGAGGAGCACGAACGCGCCGATGGTGAGCGCCGGGAACACGACGCCGAGGAGTCCTTTGGTCATGACCGCCAGGGCCATGGCGCCCCAGGCGCCCACGACCGCGCCGGGATGGGGCGTCTCTCCCAGCAGTCCTCGGGCGAAGCCGAGAAATGTCGCGTTCAGCAACGCCACCAGCAGCATGTCCGGCAGGCCGATCCGCCCGAAGATGAAATAGCCGAGGCTGGTGGCGAGGACGGCTCCACCCGCCAGCCCCGCGCGCCGCCCCCATAGCTCGCACCCGATGCCGTAGGCAAATCCGACGCCCGCCACGGCCGCCAGCGCCGTCGGCAGGCGCGCGGCGAAAGCCGTGCGCCCCAGGAACTCCATGGCTGCGGCATCCAGCCAGTAGAGCAATGGCGGCTTCTCGAAGTAGCGGACGAAATTGAGATGCGGCGTCAGCCAGTCGCGCAGGACGATCATCTCCCGTGCCACCTCGGCATACAGGCCATCCGCGGGATCGTAGAGTCCGGCGGCCCCGAGCCCGACGAGATAGATCACGGCCGTGCCCAACAGCAGCCAGACGAGCGGCGCCCGCGTCCAGCGGTTGGAGGAGGATCGGGCGTCGTCGCCTTGCATCGAAGGAGCGCTTGGGGGTCGTCAGACGCCGCGCGGGCGTGGGCGCGAACCTCGAATCGTCCCACCCGGAACGCCAGCCCAAAATGGCGGCCGGGCGGGCAATGATCGCTGTTCGTGGCTGGGGACAATTGGCCGCCAAAAGGCATAGCGCGGCTCCGCCGCAACCGAATGCCCATTTGGGAGTGGCCGCCAAGAAGCTCCGGCCGTCGCCCTTGGGGCTTCCTGTGGGTCGGGGATCAGCCGCCGCTCTTCCCGCCTTCGTCCTCCGGACTACGGCGCGGCCGGGTGTGGGCTGGACGGGCCGAGCCAAAGCCCTTCGACTTTGCTCCGGGCCTCATGCGCTTCGCCAATGGCCCAGCTTGTCGAGGGGC
>JBJKRD010000144.1:0-4010 GCA_046704925.1 Opitutaceae bacterium
GGCGGCGGCCCCTTCCCGCGACCGCACTTGCAATGCAGCCGCGTCGACGCAGGCTGTGAAATCATGAAACGCAAAGCCTCCGCCGTTTGGCACGGCAATCTCAAGTCCGGCCGCGGCACCATCTCCACCGAGAGCACCGTGCTCAAGGACGCACAATATTCCTTCGGCACCCGGTTCGAAAACGGGCCGGGGACCAATCCGGAGGAACTGATCGGCGCCGCGCACGCCGGCTGTTTTTCCATGGCGCTGGCGGCCGGCCTGCAGCAGGCCGGCTTCACCGCGGACACCGTCGCCACCACGGCCGCGGTCACGCTGGAGAATCACCCGCAGACGAGCTGGACGGTGACGGCGATCCATCTCGAGACCACGGCCAAGGTCCCGGGCGTGACACCGGAGAAGTTCGCGGAGCTCGCGGCCGCCGCCAAGGCCGGCTGCCCGATTTCGCGCCTGTTGAAGGCCGAGATCACGCTCGACGCGAAGCTGGAATAAGAGAAAAGCGAGAGAGCGGGAAAGTGAGAAAGCGGGAAACGGCGGCGCCGAAGAAGGGCCACCCACCCCGCCGCCGACGCGCCCCCCGGCGCCGCCCGTGAATGGGGGACCTTACAAGCCGGCGCCTTCGTCCGGGCGCGCCCGGTTGCGCGGATGATACTTGGTGTGCTCGCTGAGGCGGCGGTCGGCGGCGACGGCCGTGTAGATCTGGGTCGTGCCGATGCTGGCGTGGCCGAGCATCTCCTGGATCGCGCGCAGGTCGGCGCCGCCGCTGAGCAGGTGGGTCGCGAACGAGTGGCGCAGCAAATGGGGTTTCACCCGCCGGGTGATCCCCGCGAGTTTCGCGTATTTCTTGAGCAGCACCCAGAGCATCTTCCGCGAAATGGCCGTGCCGCGCTCGCTGAGGAAAAGCTGGCTGCCGGTGTGCGGCTTGACGAAATGCCGGCGGGCGGCGGTCAGATACGCCGTCAGGGCCGCGCCGGCTTTCGAGCCGACCGGCACGACCCGCTCCTTCGCGCCCTTGCCGAACACCCGCACGAGCCCGTGGTCCAGGTCGAGCTGCTGCAACGTGAGCCCGGCCAGCTCCGACACCCGCAGGCCACTCGCGTAGAACAGCTCGAGCATGGCCCGGTCGCGGAGCGCGTAGGCGTCGCCGCCGGCCGGTGCGGCCAGCAGGCGCCCGACCTCGCCCGGCGTCAGCGCCCCGGGGATCCGGCGCACCAGGCGCGGCCCGGTGAGCAATTCCGTGAAATCCCGATCGCAGCGACCCTCCCGCACCAGGTAGCGGGCGAACATGCGCAACGCGGTCAGCTTGCGGGCGAGACTGCTGACGGCGAATTCCCGTTCGCTCAGGCCGTAGATCCAGTCCGTCAGTTGGGCGGACTCGACCGCGCTCCAGCCGGTCACGCCGCGGCGCGCGAGATGGCGGGCGCACTGGCCCAGGTCGCTTTCGTAGGCGGCGATGGTGTTGCGCGAGAGGCCGCGCTCCAATTCCAGAAAGCCGATGAAGCCGTCGAGGTCGTCCGCCAGGCCGGCCGGCAGCCCGGCGGCCGCGCGCCGTGGCCTGGTCTGCTGAGGGCCGCGGCTCATGCGCGGCGCCCGCGAGTCAATAACGCCGCCGGCGGAAGGCGGGGGGCGGCGGCGCCGTTTCGCGCACCCGGTAGGTGATGCGCGCCTTTTCCAAGTCGTACGGACTCATCTCCATCTTCACCTTGTCGCCCGCGGCGATCTTGATGAAGTTCTTGCGCAGCTTGCCCGAGATGTGCGCCAGGACCGTGTGGCCGTTGGAGAGCGCCACCCGAAACATGGTGCCGGGGAGCACGGTCACGATCCTCCCCTCGACCTCGATCGATTTACCGTCGGACATACCGGGCGCGGCCGTAGCCGGGAGACAGTTTGGACATGGTGACAGGTCGGCTGATAAAAACCTGTTGTAACAGGGTAACACCGCACCTAAGTCAAGGCTTTATCCCGGCGCGCCCGTTCCGTCCGTCTCGATGTCCGACCACCACCCCCCCCCACCCGACTGTCCGTTTGCGAAGGTGTTCCCCTCGCAGTTGTTGCGCGACGACGCGTTTTTCATGCGGCTGGCCTACAACGAGGCCATCGACGCCTGGCGCGAGGACGAGGTGCCGGTGGGCGCCGTCATCGAACTCGCGGGCGAGGTGATCGCCACGGCGCACAATCAACGCGACACGGCGCGCGACCCCACGGCCCACGCGGAGATGCTGGCCCTGACCCAGGCGGCGCGGGCCGTCGGCGACTGGCGCCTGAATGGCGCCACACTTTACGTGACCAAGGAACCCTGCCCGATGTGCGCCGGGGCGACGCTCATGGCGCGGCTCAAGCGGGTGGTCTACGCCGTGCCCGATCCGAAGATGGGCTGCCTCGGCGGCGCGACCGACCTCAACGGCCTGCCGCGGAGCAACCATCATCTCGAAGTGACCGGCGGCGTGCTCGAGCCCGATTGCCGCGAGCTGCTGCAGGCGTACTTCCGGCTGAAACGGGCGGAGGATTAGCCCGTCGCGGCGGCTCGGGATCTGCAGCCGGCGGTTGACGGGGGCGTCCGGCGGTGCAATTTTCTCGAAGAGAAACAAACAACCTCAATCCTTAGTCGATATGGCCTACGAACTTCCGAAACTCGATTATCCGTACAATGCCTTGGAGCCGCACATCGACGCGCGGACCATGGAAATCCATCATACCAAGCACCACCAGGCGTACATCAACAACGTCAACGCGGCGGTGAAGGATCAGGCCGCCCTCGCCTCGCTCGGCGTCAATGTCCTCATCGGCGACCTCGGGAAGGTGCCCGACGCCATTCGCACGGCCGTGCGCAACAACGGCGGCGGCCACAGCAATCACACGTTCTTCTGGAAGATCCTCGGCCCCGGCAAAGGCGGACATCCGAAAGGCACGCTGGCCGGCGCCATCAGCGCCACCTTCGGCGACTTCGACAAGTTCAAGGAGGCGTTTGGCAAGGCCGCCGCGACCCGTTTCGGCAGCGGCTGGGCTTGGCTCGTCGTCGGCCCGGACAAGAAGCTCGCCGTCGGCTCCACCGCCAACCAGGACAGCCCGTTGATGGGCAAGGCGGTCGCCGGCTTCGAGGGCAAACCGGTGATCGGCCTCGATGTGTGGGAGCACGCCTACTACCTCCATTACCAGAACCGGCGGCCCGACTACATTGCCGCCTTCTGGAACGTGGTGAACTGGGATGCCGCCGAGGCGAATTACCAGGCCGCGCTGAAGTAAGGCGCCCGACCCCTTTCGCTCAAGTAGCCGCCGCCTTTACCGGGGCGGCTTCATTTTTTCCGGAAAGAGCCCGCGATACACCGCGGTCGGTCCGTCCCGGCCGTGGCGCACGCCGAAGCTGTCGTTGTAATCCCACACCGCCCAGCTCCAAGCGTGATGCTCGGCGGCGGTCCGCACCGCCGCGATCCAGCGCTCGGTCGAGGCCGGGTCGGCGGCCTTATACACGCCGAATTCGCCCAGATAGATCTCCCGCCCTTTCGCGTGCGTGTCCGCCCACGCGGCCACCCGGTCAAAATCGGCGTCGATCGTCGCCACGGTCAGTTCCGCGCCTGATTTCGCCCAGGCGGGCCGGGCGTGACCCGGCCGGAAGGCCGCCTCGGTCAGCTCCGGCACCCGCCCCGGAAACGACACCGGCGGCACCGCCTTCGAGAATCCGACCCATGACGCCTGCTGGTGGGTGAACACCATGGGCTCGTAGTAGTGGAACGTGAAGGCGATGTTTGGATCGTCCGGCAGGTCCACGTCGTCGATCGTGCGGAAGCTGCTCCACCGGTTCGAGGTGAGATAGACGAGGCGCGTGGGATTGGACTCGCGGATCGCCGCCAGCATCCGGCGGTTGAAGGCATTGAGCAGCCCGTTCTCCGGCGCCACCGGTTCGTTCAGGATCTCGAAGCGCAGCCAGGGACCCTGGTCGGCGTAGCGGCGCGCCAGCCGCCGCCAGAAGTCGGCGACCCTGGCCTGCAGCACCAGGTCCGTGAACACGCGGTGGT
>JBJKRD010000145.1:0-5646 GCA_046704925.1 Opitutaceae bacterium
ACCACCAACGCCAGCGTCGTGGCGAACGGCGGGGAGGCGGTCCGGGATGCCGGGGGCTGCATGGACGGCTCAGACATGAGCGAACAATGGCAGGGAAACAATTTAATTGCGGAGGCCGAACGCAAAAAACACGCTCAGACGGTCCATCGACCCATGTTGCTGCCAATTGTTCATTATAACGAGCCGATCCTCCGTAAGCCGGGCGATAAGATCACTTTGTTCGATTCGGTGCTCGCCCGGCTGGCGGAGGACTTGGTGGCGACCATGCAGGCGGCTCGCGGCATCGGCCTGGCGGCGCAACAGGTCGGTCGGGCATTGCAGCTTTGCGTCGTTGATCTGCGGGAGGCTGAGGCCGAATATTCCTACCGGCTGGACGGAGTAAGACCGCCGAAGGAGCTGATCATGCCGCTGGTGCTCGTTAACCCCCGGGTGACCCCGGATTTGGGGCCGATGGACATAGCGGAGGAGGGCTGCCTGTCTTTTCCGGATATCCGCGGCGATGTTGAACGCCCGGATCGGATTTCGGTGCAATATCAAGATACCCAAGGCCATGCACACACGTTGACGTGCGACGGATTGCTCGCCAGGTGTGTGCAGCACGAAGTGGATCACGTCAACGGCGTGCTCTTCATCGACCGGATGGACAAGCAGACGCTCGCCCGGCTCGACCCTGAGTTGCGGGCCCTGAAGAAGCGTACGCGGGCAGCCGCCAAATCCGCCTGAAACGAGGGCGCGATGCCAACCGTCGCCCATGAGTTCGAAAGCTGACGGCATGACTTACGCCCCGCATGGGGTACCGGCGCCGGTGGTGAGGCCCGGCGACTTTGCGTTCGCTGCCGTCCACCTGGAGCACGGCCACATCTACGGCCAATGCAACGGCCTGTTGGAAGCCGGGGCGGGCCTGAAATGGGTCTACGATCCCGATCCAAAGAAGATCGGGGCCTTCCGCGCCCGGTTTCCCCAAGCGCGGCCGGCGCGTTCGCTGGACGAGATCCTGGACGATGCGTCCGTGCGGTTGATCGCGGCCGCCGCGGTGCCGTGCGACCGCGGCCCGCTCGGCTGCCGCGTGATGGAGGCGGGGCGGGATTACTTCACCGACAAGGCCCCCTTCACGACGCTCGCGCAACTGGACCAGGCCCGCCAGGTCGCGGCCCGCACCGGCCGGAAGTACATGGTGTATTACAGCGAACGTCTGCACGTGGAGTGCGCCATGCACGCCGGCGACCTCGTGCGCGGCGGGGCGATCGGCCGCGTCGTCCAGGTGATCGGCCTGGGGCCGCACCGGCTCAACAAGCCGGCCCGGCCCACCTGGTTCTTCGAGCGCGCCCGGTATGGCGGCATCCTCTGCGATCTCGGCAGCCACCAGTTCGAGCAATTCCTGCACTTCAGCCAGGCCACCGACGCCGCGATCACGCATGCGGCGGTGGGCAATTACGCCAATCCCGACACCCCGGAACTGGAGGATTTCGGCGAGGCGTCGCTGCGCGGGGACAATGGCGCGGTCAACTATGTGCGCGTCGATTGGTTCACGCCCGACGGCCTCCGCACGTGGGGCGATGGCCGGACGTTCATCCTGGGCACCCAAGGCTACATCGAGCTGCGCAAGTACGTGAACGTCGGCACCGATCCGCGCGGGGACCACCTGGTGCTGGTGGACGGCGCGCGCGAGCAATTGATCAACGTGGCCGGCAAGGTCGGTTTCCCGTTCTTCGGCCAACTCATTCTCGACTGTCTGAACCGCACCGAGAAGGCCATGACCCAGGCGCATGCGTTCAAGGCGGCCGAGCTGGCGCTGTGGGCCCAGGAGGCCGCCCACCGGATCGATCGACCGCCGGCGCCGGCCCGATGAAGACCTTTCTCTCCGGGCGACGGCCCTCCCGCCCATGAACCGGACCCGGGGCCCGCGGCCGCTCCTGTTCGCCGGCATCATCCTGCTGCTGGTCTGGGCCGGCTGGTGGGGTGGCAGCGTGCTGGCCAAACCGATGCCGCGCCTGTTGTCCGGGGCGCCGGACCACCCGGATCACGGGATCACCTACCTCGTGATCTGGCCGTTCCTCGGACTGGACTTCCAGCACAACTACGCCGCGGTGAATGCGTGGCTCGAGGGCGGGAATCCCTACGTGCACATCCGCTGGGATCCGATGAACCAGTACTACATCTATCCGCCCCTGACGCTGCTGGCCTTCACCTGGGCCGGGTTGTTTCCGCCGGCCCATGCTTCCCTTCACCTCACCGTCCCGGCTTTCAACGGCGAGATCACCTTCCCGATTTGCT
Source organism: Opitutaceae bacterium (assembly GCA_046704925.1). Lineage (GTDB taxonomy): Bacteria > Verrucomicrobiota > Verrucomicrobiia > Opitutales > Opitutaceae > Fen-1467. Next base: position 2,275 of record JBJKRD010000145.1, read on the forward strand.
TTCCACCGATCTTCATCTGGATGGCCGTGATCACGCTGATTGTCGCCGGCGCCGCCTGGCAGTCGTGGCGGGTCCGGCGCCGGCTGGCCCTGCCGGACCTGCCCCTGCCCTTCGTCCTGGCGGCCGCGCTCCTTTCCTACCCGGTGATCTTCGAAACGGAGCGCGGCAACTGCAACGTATTGCCGCTGCTGGCGATCACGCTCCTCATTCCCGGCTTGGCGCACCGGTATCGCCTGCTCGGCGATCTTGGCGTCGCCCTTTGCGCGGCGTTCGCCGCCGGCATCAAGCCCTATGCCGTGGTTCTGCTCCTGGGCTTGCTGGCCCTCCGCCGCTTCCGCGCCGCCGCTTTCGCCGCCGGCTTGCTGGCCATGCAGGTGGGACTCCTGCACTCGATGTTTGCCCTCTGGCTGGGCATCGCCCGGGACGCTTCCAGCTTCCGGGTGACAAACTACCTGGATTCCTCCCATTCCCTGCCGGCGCACTGGAACCTGATCTGGCGGGATCTGGGCCTGCCGGCGCTGGCGCGGGTGCCGCCGCTGGTCGTCGTGGGCAGCCTTGTGCTGGCGGTGGTCCTGGCGGTGAGCTGGCGAGTCTTTCGCGCCCGCCCAACCGCCGCCGTCGCCTGGCCCTATCTGCTCTGGCTGACCACCATGGCCACGCTGACCAGCACCGTGGCGCACGACTACAACCTCCTTTTCCTGCCGCTGGCCGTGCTCGCCGCGTGGGACCATCGGGATCCCTGGTGGGCGCAGCTCTGCCTGCTGCCCATGGCGCTGTGGTGGCAACCACTCTACCTTGGAATCACGGGTCTGCCCTGGCTGATTTTGAAGGTGGCCGGCATCCTGCTGGTGGGCGTGGTGATCGTCCGCCGGCTGCAACCGGCGCCGGCCTCCGAAGGGCGGAACGACCCGGCGATCAGGCGCGTTTCCCCGCCTGCGCCCCGGAAGGCCTGAGCCCGGCCGGGTCCGATCCGCCGCTGACGTTCAGGGTTGTCACCCCGGCGTCCGCATCGACAATCCGGCCAGAGTCACCCGTGACGCCCATGTCCTCCCCGCGATCGATCTCCACCCGCACCGGCGACGACGGCACCACCGGGCTCCTCTACGGTCAACGCGTGCCGAAGGACCATCCGCAGATGGAGGCGATCGGCGCCCTGGATGAATTCAACGCCGCGCTCGGACTTGCGCGGTGCGCCTGCCCGGACTCCGACCGCCAAGGGGAGCTGGCGCACATTCAGCGGGACTTGGTGGCGCTGATGGGCGAAATCGCCAGCGCCGAAGCCGATGCGGCCCGTTATGCCGCCTCGAGATTCACGAAGGTGGAGGCCGCGGATCTGGAGCGCCTCGACCAAGCGGTGGCCGCCCTGGAAAAACGCCTGCCCCCGGCCGAAGGCTGGGCGACGCCCGGCGCCAACGCCCTGGCGGCCGCCCTCGACCTGGGGCGCACCTTCGCCCGCCGGGCGGAGCGTCGTCTCATCGCCCTGCCCGGCCACGGGAAGAGCGTGCGGCCGCTCCTGCTCCAATACCTCAACGCCGTATCCGACCTGCTCTGGCACCAGGCCCCGGAGGCGGAGACGAAGGCCTGACCGTCCGCGGCTGAAGCTCCCGGCTCAGACCCGCTTCCACCGGGCGGGCCGGTCTTCATTCCGTTTTCGTCTCCGGCTCCGCCGCGGGCACGGGCCGGCCGGTCAGCAGGCCGAGCAAACCGAGGCCCGCCAATCCCGCGCAGACCGCCACAAACCAGTCGCCGTGCTTCACGTAAAAGCTCTCGCGCCCGATCCAGCGGACGTCGCGGCGGACGTCGAGGGTGCGGACTCCGCGATAATAAATCGTCCCCCGGTCGTTCGTGAGCACGCCGCGGGTCACCCCGAATTCGTCGATCCAGCCGCTCCAGCCGTCGTTGCCGCAGCGCAGGACCGGCCGCCGGGTCTCCACCGCCCGCAGCACGGAATGCGCGGCATGCTGGTACGCGGCGGCGCCGGTCCCGTACCAGGCGCTGTTCGTCGCCACGAACAGGAAGTCCGCGCCATTGCGCACATCGGAGCGCGCCAGCGCCGGGAAGATGTCCTCGAAACAAATCAGCGGTCCCAGGACCAGTGAAGCGTGCCGCACCGGCACCATCAATGGGACCGCCGAGGCTCCCGGCGTGAAGTCGCCGCCGACGGGCACGACCTTGCTCAGCCAGCCCAGCAGCGGCCGCAGCGGGATGTACTCGCCGAACGGCACCAGATGGCGTTTCGCGTAGTAGGCCGTCTGCAGCCCCAGATCGGGGGTGTCGACGAACATCGCGTTGTACCACGCCTCGTCGGCACGCCCCGGGTTCTCGATGGCGATCGAGCCGAAGACCAGCGGCGCCCCGGCGCGGGCGTCCAGCGCGTCGACCCAGGCGCGGGCCCGGGGATCGCCGCGGACGGCCAGCGGCGTGGTCGCCTCCGGCCACAGGATGAAATCGGGCTCGCTCGCGGCGGCCACCAGGGTGGCTTTTTCGAGGGTGGCGAAGATGGCCGGCGCCTGGGCGGGATCCCACTTCACGCTCTGTGGAATGTCCGGCTGGACGAACGCCACCCGCGCGAGCCGGCGTTCGTAGGGCCCCCGATTGAACGCCTCGGTCATCGGCAGGACGGTGCCGCAGGCGAGCACGAGCAGCGCGACGCTGAATTCGGGGCTGCGCCGCAGCAATCCGCGCTCGGTCCCGGTGAGCAGCCGCCACGCGGAAGCGGTCAGGCCCAGATTGAAGAAAATGAGGATGAACGAGATGCCGTAGGCCCCGGTGAAAGCCGCGATCTGGAGCAGCGCCGCCCGCTGCCACTGGCTCGCCGCCAGCGGCAGCCACGGAAAGCCGCTGAGAAACCACGTGCGCACCCATTCCAGCAGCACCCAGACGCCGGCGAGACCGAGCAGGCTCACGATGCGCACGAGGGCGGGCCGGCCGGTCAACCGCGGCATCACCCACCACACCGCGAGGTACCACACGCCGACGAGCGCCCCCACCACGGGCCCCAGCAGGAACAGCCCGACCCAGGTGACATTCCGCAGCCACCACAGCAGCGTCACCCAGGCCACCGCCTGGGCCACCAGCAGCGTCAGGGCATAAAGCCGGAACGGCGGGCGGCGGTAGGCCCAGTAGATGGCCGGCACCGCAAACCCGTAGGCGGACTCCGGCACGCCGTGGTAAGGCGGGAAGGACGGGAAGATGATGACCGTCAGCCCCGCGGTCAGCGCGCCCACGGCGACCGCCCAGACCCAGTCGGCATGCCGTTGCCACCAGGGCGGCGGCTGATTATAGAGGTCAGGGGCGGAAGGATGGTCAGTCATCGTGATGGCGTCTGCTTTCGAATGAATTCAACACCGATCGTATGCATCTGTAGGAGCC
>JBJKRD010000146.1:0-2692 GCA_046704925.1 Opitutaceae bacterium
GCGCCGGGTGGCGGACCGGTGCGCCGGCGTTTCCTCCATTTCAGGTGAAACAACCTATTTTTAGTTCAATTTCATGAAAGGTTATTGTCAAATTCTTTTTTGTTTCATATGCTTTGGCGAAATACACAATTTTCCGTAGCCAGAGCCTTGACCTGTCGTCTTTTGAAGTAGTACGTCTATTTCATGAATTCCGTGAGCATTCCCTTGCAGGGCCGAAGTTTAGCCGGCCACGAGAGTGGAAGGTCGCGCATGGAATAGTCGCGGAACCGTCTCCCCTCCGCATTCTTTTCGTCGAACCGCCCCCCCTCCATGGCAAAGAAAGGCAGAGCCACCATCACCGATGTTGCGAAGACGGCCGGCGTCGCCGTTGGCACCGTCTCGCGCGTCCTCAACAACCACGCCGACGTCAACGCCGGCATCCGGGCGCGGGTCTGGGAGGCGGCGCGCAGCCTGAACTACACGCGGATCCGCCAGCGCCGGATCCGCCGGGATCAGGTCGACGGCGACACCCAGAGCGGCACGATCGCCGCCATTTTCTTCGGCATGGAGGACACCCTGGTGCAGTTGCCGGTAGTCAGCAGCGCCCTGCAGGGCATCGAGGACGCGCTTTCGCGCCAGGGGCGCAGCCTGATGCTGGCGAATATCCCCAAGGGTGACCGCACGCCGCCCTTTCTCCTGGGCAGCCATGTCGCCGGGCTGATCCTGAAGGGCCCCAATCAGGGCGAATTGCCGGCGCCCGAGCAGTGCCCGCTGCTGCAGCACGTCTACCGTTTTCCCCACGTCTGGCTGATGGGCCGGCTCAGCAACGCCCGGGGCGATCACTGCAATTTCGACACCGAGGCGGCCGGCCACCTGGCGGCCGAGTACCTGCACGCCAGAGGGCACCGGCGCCTCGCGTTTTTCAACCCCAAGCCGGGCCAGAACCAGTTCGAGAAGCTGCGGAACGCTTTTTTCGCCAGCGCCACCCGCCAGGGCGACCAGGTCGCCATCCTGGAGGTGACTCCGCCCGAGGGCCTGCACTGGCCGCTGCCCGCGATCACCCTCGAAGCCAGCGTGCGCACCCTGGCGGGCCGCTGGGCGGCGATGCCGGCGGCCAGCCGCCCGACCGCGATCTTCGTTCCGGCCGATCGCACCGCCGTCCAGCTCTACGCCGCCTTGTCCGAACTGGGCCTGCGCGTCGGCAAGGACGTGAGCGTGGTGAGCTGCAACAACGAGCGCTCCCTGCTGATGAACCTGCATCCGACGCTCGCCACCATCGACGTTCACGCCGACACCATCGGCCGTCGCGCCGTCGATCAACTGCTGTGGCGGATCCAGAATCCGCGCGAACCGCTCTCCCTGCAGGTGTTGGTCGAGCCCAGCCTGGTCGAAGGCGCGTCGGTCACCACGGTTTGATATCGCCCGCCCGCCCGCCCGGCCCTCCCCCCCTCCGGCCGGACCGCGGCTGCCTACGGGCGCCCTTTCCCCGGCTGAAATGCCTTTCATGAAACATGGGGCCGCCCGGTTTCGTCATGTAACATGGGCTGTTTTATCCGGTTCATCACCGCGACCCGATGATTCACTATGAAATAATGTTGTTGACGTGTTGTTTCATGAAAGTAAATACCTAAGATATTCGGTTTTTGCCCCGTCATGGTCGGGCGAAAGCCGGCAGAAAATCCCAAAAAGCACGCCGTCACCCGATGATTGCCCCCCATGCTTCGGCCGCTTTGCCGACCGCCCGGACCTCCAGGGCGACGCCGGGACCGGGCCGTCGCCTCGCGGCCGGTCCGGAGGGACCTGAATCGGTGCCCGGAATGTCGTCCATTACCCTGCGGCAACCCGGTTCGATCACGTTTGGCTCCGACGCCGCCGGGGCTTGCGTTGCGACCCTGCTGCGACGTCGCGTCCGCCGGGTCCTCTTCGTGTCCTCACCTTCCGTGGCTCCCCAGGCCCGGCCGATGCTGCGGGCTTTGCGTCGCCACGGCGCCAGGACCGCGGTGCTCGCCGCCATCCCGAGCGAACCCGGCATTTGCGATTTCGAGGTCGCCCGATCGTGCGCCCGCGACTTTCGTCCCGACGGCGTCGTCGGCTTCGGCGGCGGCAGCGTGCTCGACGTCGCCAAGTTGGTGGCGGCGTTGCACGACCGGCGCGGCTCCGTCCGGCGTTACCTGGGCCGGGACCAACTGCCGGAGCGCCGCACCGCGCTCTGCTGCCTGCCCACAACCGCCGGCACCGGCAGCGAGGTGTCACCCAACGCCATTCTCTACGACGAAGCCGCCCGGTGCAAGGTGGCCGTCATCAGTCCCTGGCTGGTACCCGACGCCGCCGGCGTCGATCCCCGTTTCACCGTATCGGCGCCGCCGGCGGTCACGGCCGCGGCCGGCCTCGACGCCCTCGCCCACTGCATCGAGGCGTTTGCGAATCGCTCCGCCCATCCCCTGGTCGACGTTTACGCCCTGCACGGCATCCGGCTGATCGCCGCCCACTTGGTCCGGGCCGTCCGCCATGGCGATGATCTCGAGGCGCGCGGGGCCGTCGCCCTCGGCAGCCTGTTCGGCGGCCTGGTTCTGGGACCGGTCAACACCGCCGCGGTGCACGCCCTGGCCTATCCGCTGGCCGGCGAATTCCGTCTCAGCCACGGCCTTTCCGTCGCGCTGCTGCTTGCGCCCGTCCTGCGTTTCAACCTCCCCGCCGCGCCCCGGCGTTACGC